>JBIJDW010000347.1:0-3644 GCA_044343885.1 Kiritimatiellia bacterium | reverse complement strand
AAAGTTCCTCACCGCCTGTTCTCAAAAGGAACATTATGTTGCGTGATCGCCCCGTCCAGCCCTCCAAACCCCTGTGTTTTTGCATGCTCATCCCGCCTCGCAACATAACGTCCCCCGCAACATAACCCCGTTTATGTTGCGCGCAACATAAACGGGGATGCGCCTGCGGCAAGCATGTCCGCAAATGATGATTGACGGAAACTCTAAAAAAAGTATACTATCTGTCAATGAACGAAAAGGTATACGCGGTTATACAGCGATGGGCAGGCGATCTCGACGGGGTCTTTACGTTGCCGGACCTGCGTGTTGCGCTGGGTGACCGTACGGAAGCCGCGCTCTATAAACGCCTGAACGCCTTAGTCGATGCCGGGATGCTGTTCAAGGTGAAGAGGGGAATATACGCGACGCCTGAGGCGACGCTTGCGGCGATCAGCAACCGGATCGAACCGGCGGCCTACATCTCGACCGGCACGGTGCTTGCACACTGTGCGGTGATCGGGTCCATTCCCGTTCGAAGAATCCAGGCGATCAAGATGGGTCGGTCCCGCACCTATCTCAGCAAACAGGGAATCATCGAACACCTGGGCATCAGCCCATCGCTTTACTTCGGGTTCGAACCGGTGAAGGGGATTCTATGCGCGACGCCGGAAAAGGCGTTTCTCGATGTGTGCTACTACACGTACTGCGGGAGACGGTTCTCTTTCGACCCCGAGCGCGATGTCAACGTAACGGAGCTGGATCGGGAGATTGTCTTCGGCTATCTGCGGAAGTATGACAAGCGGTTTGTCAACTATTTCAACCGTGTCTGGAGTGATAAATGGTAGAACGGGAACAGGCCTTGATTGCGCGTGTGCTCGACTTGTTTGCCCAACGGTTCGCGCAGCGGGCGGTGTTACGGGGCGGCATGGTTTTGCGCATTCTAGGGTCCTCCAGATTTACGAACGACTTGGACTATGTCTTCGTTCCCTACCGATCGAAGAAGGACCTGGTGCCTGAAATCGTGGCGTGCTTGAAGAACATCGAAGGCGCCGAGATCCGTCACTCCTTCAACTCGAAATGTCTGCGGGTTGTGCTGACAGCCGACGGAACAACCATCCAGATCGAAGCCAAGGTCGCCATGACGGCCAGAACATCTCTGGCGTCCACGCGGAGTTTTGCGCGTGCGTTCAACCTGCCGCCTCGCATGATCTGCATTACGGAACACTCCGTGGCGCTGGCCAACAAGTTGGCCGCTTGGAACGAACGCCGGTTGACACGGGATCTCTACGACATCTGGTTCTTTCTTCAAATGGGGGTTACACCAGACCCAGAGACGCTGGAATCACGGCTCAAGAAACCGGAGTACTCCCGCCTTGTCGTCAAGAAGGACCATTTCTCCGGATCCACCACGGGCGAATTCTACGAGTTCCTTCGCCAACGGGTCTCGACGCTGACCGACAGCGAAATCAGGCAGTCAATGGCCGACTATCTCCCTCCCGAAGAAATGGACGGTTTGGCGATGCAATTCCGTTCTTCGCTAGTCAAACTGCGCTGAGCGGAGAGGATGCGGATTCGGGACGAGCGTCGGGTGTCGGGTGTCGTGTAGCTGCGGCAAGGCCCGTCCATTGCGGGGTCTCGTAACTACTCAGGTGGTACGGGTCGGTTGACGACTACGGCGACGACTACGGTGGACGAATTCGGAATTTCCCTCGTTATCCGTAGTCGTCGCCGTAGTCGTCAACCGGGTTCTGCCGTCGCGAGACGCGGATTAGAAACGGGCCTCGGGCGTCGGGTGTCGGGCGTCGGGCGTCGGGTGTCGGGCCTCGGGCGTCGGGTGTCGGGTGTCGGGCGTCGGGTGTCGGGTGTCGAGTGTCGAGTGTTGGTTGTTGGGCGTTGGTTGTTGGGCGTTGGTTGTTGGGTGTTGGGCGTTGGGTGTTGGGCGTTGATTGTTGCTTGTCGAATATACAACCGTTTATGCTTTTGGCCCCTCGCCCCTTCACATGCCCACCGCCCGCGTGCTCTCCCCCGCGACCAGCGATGCGTTCAGCACCAGCCGCCGGGGCGGCGCGTCGGGATGCGCCAGCCGCCAGTAGAGCAGCCGCGCCGCCTCGGCCCCGATCTCCTCCAGCGGCATGGTCACGGTCGTCAGCGCCGGGCCGTCGTACCAGTCGGGCCGTACGTTGTCGAACCCAACCACGCTCACATCCTCCGGCACGCGCACGCCGTGCGTGCGCAGGTGCAGGATCGCCGCCGCGGCCATGTAATCGTTGTAGCACATCAGCGCTGTGAACCCGACTCCGCCACGACCGGAGACCGGTCGTGGCTCCGTCGCGGCACGCCCGTCGGGTCCGGGATCGCCCGCTTTCTGTGTCATCCCCAGTTGATCGAGTCGCAACGCCACCCTGTCCCTTCCGCCGGCCCCCTGCAGAATGTCCGTCCACTCTGGCGGCACGCTGCCACCGCACAGTTCCAGGGCCATGCGCAGCCCGGCGAGACGTTCGAGCGATAGGCTGGACCGTGACCCCAGATAGGCCACGCGGCGATGCCCGAGTTCGGCCAGGTGCGCCCCGAGCAGCCGGCCGCCGTCGAAGTTCGCGACCGTGACCACGTCCGCCTGTGGCGGTCCGTTGAAGACGAAGACGGTTGGAACGGGCGCGGGGAACGGCGGGTGCGGCACTAACTCATCTCCCATTACCATTACCGCGCCGTCCACCTGCTTGCGGTTGACCACGAGCGGCCACTCTCTCATCCACAGTTCCCCCGTATTCAAAGACATCCCGATGTTGAGCAGTTCCACGCCGCTGGCCGCCGCGCCTTGCATCAGGCCTGCCAGCAAACGATGGTTGAATCCCCGATCCGACTGCGGCTCATCGTTCCGGATGTCGACCATCGAACACAGGGATCGCATCAGATTCGGCGTCTCTGTCGCACGGGACGGCGGCAACGGGAAGTGATGTTTTTTGGCCAGTTCGACGACGCGCAGGCGCGTCTTGGCGCTGACCGCATCACGGCCGTGCAACGCGCGCAGCACGGTCACATGCGATACCCCGGCCAGTTGCGCCAGTCTCCGGATCGTAATACTCATGAGCCTCACCCTTTCTTTACTTGCCTCCATAGGGTACGTACCGGTTTTTTGAATGGCAAGCAAAATCGTGTTGCCCGGCAGAGGCATTTGTGCGAAAATAGAGACAATCAATGAAGAACGATGTCGCAATCGGGTCCGTACATGACGCGCCGATGGGCTTGGGCGTTCGGCGTTGAGAAGAGGCAATGGGAACGGTGTTGGATTTATCAGCAAATATATGCCTTCATATAGGGCTTCAGTTGCTCAATTTCGAGCCGCCAGCTACGCGAATGGTTGAGGCAATACCGTAGCCAACGGACGAATTGGAGGCTGCGTTCGGTCGCTCGTGACCAACGGGTTACCAGTGGGTTGGGCGTCCGGCCTGCGGCGACAATCTCCTGTTCCATCTGCTGGTGTCTCGCCTCTCTTTTCTTATCCACTTTCTCATCTCGCACACCTTCGGATGATTCGATTTCACGTTCGAGCATGAGCATGAGATTCCGGGTCATGCAGACAAAATGCGCCTGCTGGCATTTCGCCTCGGGCGTAGTCGCCCACGTCTTGATGACGCCCAGTTTGTTTTTCTTCTCGTCGAATGCCT
>JBIJDW010000346.1:0-3648 GCA_044343885.1 Kiritimatiellia bacterium | reverse complement strand
ACGTCGGCACCCCACAGGCGGAACATGCGCGACTCGGCGCGCGTGGAGAAGCGGGGACCCTCGATCGTAACCACGGTTCCCTGTGGGTGATGCGCGTAGCCCAACCGCTCACAGGCCGCGATCAAGAGGGTGCGCAGCGCGCCGTTGAACGGATCGGCCATCGGCGTATGCAGAGGCGCATGGGGTTCAAAGGATTCGTGGAAGGTCAGGTGCCGCCGCCGGGTGAAATCGATGAACTGATCCAGGATCACCAAATCGCCCCGGCGGATCTCTTCGCGCAGCGAACCCACGGCGGTGGTCGCAAGGATGTGCGTGCAGCCCGCCATCTTGAGCGCATGAATATTGGCGCGATAGTTCACTTGCGTTGGCGCAAGGGTGTGCCCGCGACCATGACGGGCCAGCAGCACGACATCGACGCCGCCTATTTTCCCGTGCTTCAACGGCGAGGACGGTTCCCCATAAGGGGTGCCGACCGCCTCGTCGCGGAGCGTCTCAAAGAAATCCGGATTGTCCAAACCGGATCCGCCGATGATTCCAATGTTCATGGGAAATCTCGTGTGGTTTGGGGGTGACTCGTTTTCATCTATTCGTCATTCATGCTCAGATTCAATGTCTGCCTGTTTTCACGGTCGCCCACTTCGCCGCACGGCCGCGACCGTGGACCTCGATGGTCTTTTCGTCCCGCAGTTGCCGAAGAACCAGGCGGATCATGTCGCGGCTGACGCCCGGACAGTCGGCTTCGATGTCCGAGATGGCGAACGGAGCGATACGTTTCTGGGCTGCACTGCGAACCTGCACGGTTTTGCTCCCTCTGCCGGCGGTCAGGGTCCCCACACGCTCCTCGAATTCCCGGTAGCCACGGAGGATTGTCCCCCAGAAGTAGTTGAGCCAAGGGGCCGCGCTATGGCGGCCGTCATGCCAGCCTTGGGAAGATGCTTCCAACGCCTCGTAGTAGGTGACCTTGCTGTCCTCGGTGACGCGCTCCAAGCTGATGTAACGGCCGACTTCGTAGCCCTCGTGGTACAGAAGCAAGAGCGTCAGGAGGCGGGCCAGGCGCCCGTTGCCGTCTGTGAAGGGATGTATGCAGAGAAAGTCCAGCACGCCCAACGGGATCAGCACGAGTGCATCATGCGCACCGTTCTGCCTAGCGGCGTCATACGAAGCCGCAAGATCATTCATGGCTTGCGGCGTGGCCACGGCCGGAACGGCACGGAAGCGGACGCGGGTAATCTGGCCGCGGGCGTCCCGTTCCACGATCTCGTTGTCAGCCATCTTCCATCGGCCGCCCTGCTGGGGAAGGTAGCGGTAAATCATGGCGTGCAGTTGCAGGATGACGTTGACGCTGAAATCCATGTGCCGGGCGGACTCGTGGATGAGCGCCAAAGCGTCACGGTAACCCGCGATTTCCTGTTCGGAACGGTTGCGGGGGGCCGAAGCCTTGATGACCAGCGCCTCGATGCGGTGGTGTGGCGCCGTGATACCTTCCAACCGGTTCGAGCATTCGCTCGATTCGATAATGGCCGCCTGCCGGAGCGCTTCCAGGGTTTCCGGAGTCTGGCGGGTGAATAGGTCTTGGCGCCCCCGGCATTCCCCGATGGCGCGAAGCGTAGAAACCTGCTCGGATGAGAACTGAAGCGCTGATAGGTAATTTGCCGATAGCGATTTCATTCAGTGCCCCGTTGAATGCGGTAACGAACAAACAGAATGGGGTAATATACCCATGTTGTTACCCCGTTGCAAGCGCATTTCTCCCCACTTATCGATACCGATACCGACCCCGACGCCGATGGTCCCATCTCCATAATTAGAATCGCTGTCAGGGCGAACGCATCAGAAAAACGTACACACGTATTCCACGCGTCCGGTTATTACTTCGATGTCGAATCCGGACTTGGCGGGCACTTCAAACTGCTGGCCGGCAGCATACCGGTTCAACCCCGGTTTCCCATCCAGCGTGACTTCGCAGTCGCCGGCCGTAATCTCCATTCGCTCGGCTTGGGCCGTGCCAAAGTGGAAACGGCCGGGGAAGATCACGCCGACCGATTTGCGCGTCCCGTCCGCAAGAAGCATCGTATGACTAACAACCTTTCCGTCAAAATAGACATTGGCCTTCGCCAGCACCGTCACACCCCGAAATTCAACCGTGTTCTCGTTCATTTTTACTATTCCCTTGTTACGTCAGACCGAAACCCCAAAAAGCTTACCCACGGCAGCCGTCAGTCCCATCGCCAGAGATCCCCAAAAACAAACGCGCACGGCACCCCGAACGGGCGCCGCACCTCCCGTGACGGCCGCAATGGCTCCCAAAGATCCCAACAGGACAATCGCCAAAATAGGGACGAGCCACAGCAATGAAGCCACTGGAGCCAGGGAGGCGGTCATGACGGGAATGGTGGCTCCGACGGTAAATGCAGCGGCGGACCAGAAGGCCGCCTGAAACGGGCGAGCACTTAACGCGGCGGAGATTCCAATCTCGTCCCGCGCGTGCGCGCCGAGTGCATCATGCAGCATCAATTGGCGCGCGACCTCCCCCGCGAGTTTGTCATCTAAACCTCGACCCCGATAAATGGCCGCCAATTCATTCTCCTCCTCGTCCCGATCGTGGTCGATGGCCTCGGCTTCCATCTGTAGATCCGCTCGTTCGGTGTCCGCCTGAGACTGTACTGAAACATATTCCCCGGCCGCCATAGACATTGCGCCCGCGACCAAGCCTGCGGTACCGGCTAGAACGATACTGGTCTGACTGGCACCACCTGCGGCAACGCCGACAATCAGACTGGCCGTGGATACAATCCCGTCGTTGGCACCTAAAACGGCTGCGCGCAGCCAGCCGGACCGGTGGATTCGATGGTGTTCAAGATGTTCCATGGTGACGTCCGTCCCTGTGTTGTTTCGTCCCTGGTGAATATGACGGTTGCGGTTAGCAAGCGAGCGTCGTTTCTGGGTTTGAATGCCCGTCCCTTGACGGGCCGCTCTCCCGTATGAACATCTCGGCCATCAGAACCAGCTTCGGGTCTGCCTCGAAGGGCAAGGCTCCGGTTCCGATGCAGACGTTCCGCCGTGTTCCCGCAAGCGACAGAACTCTGTTGAGTTCACGACGGACAGCCGCCGGGTCTCCCGCCACAAAGACGCTTGGGTCCGTGTTGAGGCGAACCATGACATCCGGATAGGCGGCCATGTGCCGCATGAACGATGCCTGATCGGTTTCAGAGGGGCAAATGACATATCCGGTCCCGGTATCCAGAATGGACTCCAACACGGGAAAGGTATCGCCGCCGATAATGCAGGGCACGGGATGCCCGGCAAGTGATGAGATCTCCTGGATGACGTGCTTGAGCACGGGCAATTCGATCTGGGCAAACATCTCCGGCGATATCAGGGGCGGTGTGGCGCCCGATTCAAAAAGAGCAATACCCAATCCCTGCGACGCGATCTCGCGGGCGAAAGCGATCTGCCCGCGGGCAAGATGGTCGAGCGCCCGTCTGACGTTCAGAGGTTCATCAATGACATCGCAAAGCAAGCGGTCAAAGCCGACCAGGTTGCAGGCCAAAGAGAAAGGACCGCTCACCGGTATCCGGATGTCGGCATCGGGCAACGCCCGGGCCAGGCGCCTGCCCGTTTCGATGACCATCGGAATACGTCCGGCTC
>JBIJDW010000056.1:0-11454 GCA_044343885.1 Kiritimatiellia bacterium | reverse complement strand
GCCGACACCCGTTTGCGCGAGGCGGTGGCTAAGACATCGGCCCCGGAATGGCAGGGGTTGCGGGCCCATGCCTATGCCGGTCTCGGACGCTGCGCCGAAGCCCGCGACCAAAAAGAGCTGGCGCTTCGCTATTACTTGAGTGTCGCTCTGCTGTATGACGATCCTGTTCTGGTTCCCGCAGCGCTGGAGAAGGTCGCCCGCCTGCACGCCGCCCTCGGCCACCCTGCCGAGAGCGAGGCGGCCGGGAGTGAATTGATCGATCGTTATCCCGAAAGCGAGCAAGCCAAAGCCTGGAAGACGCGACTTCCTGCGAACCCGGCGGAAGGGAAGGGCCAGCCATGAACCTTCCTCAGGGCTTCGCTCATCCGCGCTCCTATCACGAGGGCCACTGGTTTCTTGCGCTATCAGCCCTCATTCTTTCCGTTTCACTGCACCTGCTGATCCTCGCCTATATTGCGGATATGCGCCTGGACGCCACGGATCTGGCGGATCGGGCGCGGGACAAGACGGAGACACAGTCTCCACCGATGCCGCCGTTGCGTGTCGAGCGCCTGCCGCAAGACCCGTTTCGACCCTCCTCGGTTGAGCGGCCAGACCGGCCGGTTCAAGCGCCGGATGCCGCGCGAGAGAAGCCCGAGCAGCCGGAGCTGGCTTCGCCGTTGAGGCCCGCGACCAAGGATCAGGTGGCCGACACGATGCCAGCATCCGCCTACCGTGACGCAATTTCGACGCGGGCGCCGATGATTCCCAGGCAGGATGTCGTGGCCGTTCTGGAAAAGCGGATCGACAACCGGCTCGCGGCCCTGAAACGGCGTGAGGTGTCGCTCGTCGAACGCCGTCCGAAAGCGCCGGACTTTGCGCCTGCCGTGGATGCGGCGGCCCGCCGCTTTGAAGGCGGCACCGGCCTCCGCCCGGCCAACATGCCGTTCGGCTTTGCCGGACTGCAGGATGGGCATCTGCCGTCCCCGTCGGACCCGACCCGCCCCTCGCGTCCGACCCGCCTCGCAAACGAGGCCGGAACGAATGCCGCCGCCGTCTTGAGCGAACGGTTCGCCAAACCGCCGGAAAATGCGCAGCGGTTTGTCGCGATGGATGACCGCCTCGCCATCGCCTTTCACGCCTATCGCGAACCGCAGGAGGGCGGACGCCTCTACTTCCGCATCGCCATCCAGCCGCGGACCGACAAGCCGATGCCCGTTCTCCCCAAAGACCTGCTGCTGGTTCAGGATAGCTCGGCCAGCCTGGCCGAAGAGCGGCTCTACTTCAGTCGTCTGGCGCTGGCCGATTCCCTCTCCCAGCTCGGAGCATCCGATCGCTTCAACGTCCTTGCATTCAGCGACCAGAGCACGCTGTGCTTCCCGGCGTGGGTGCCTGTGAATGAGACGAACCGGGCGACCGCGCGGACGTTCATCGGCGCCTTGCGGTCGACGGGCGAAACCGATCTTTTCGCGTCGTTGCAGCGCATGCTCGAGATCCCGCGTGATCCGGAGCGTCCCCTCGTGGTGGTGATGGTGACGGACGGCAGGCCGACGGCTGGGAGGTTGGCGAGTACGGAGATCATTGGCGCGTTCACCAAGCTCAACGACGGCGCGCTCTCGATCTTCGGCTTCGGCACCCATGCGCGCGCCAATACTTACCTGCTCGACATGCTCACCTACTGCAATCGCGGCGAGACGCGGCTCAACCGCGTCAGCCGCTGGACGCTGCAAAAGGAGATTACCGACTTCGTGGCGAGCGTCCGGCAGCCGGTGATGCACGACATCCGTTTTGCATTTGACGCGGCCTCCGGCAGCGAAGTCTATCCCAAGCAGACGACCAGCCTGTACGCCGACCGTCCGCTGGAGCTTTTCGGAAGTTGTGCCGGCGACGTGCGGGAACTGGCGCTGCACATGCGCGGACGGGCGGGTGGCAGCAACTACGACGCGGTGATCCAGCTCGATGTGGCCCGTGACGCGCAAGCCGGCGAGGTCGAGTTGCGCACGCGCTGGGCGTGGCAGCGGATGTATCACGTGATCGGTCTTTATGCCCGCGATCCCAAGCCGCTTTATCTCAGGGCCATGGAGCGCCTGAATGCCGATTATGCTGTCCCGATCCCCTATGGAAACGAAATGGGGAGATGACCTTCATGCTGGCGGTGTCTGATCTGAAAGTCCGTTATGGCGCCGTCGAGGCGGTTCGCGGGGTTTCCTGGCGGGTCGCCGCCGGCGAGACGCTGGGCATTGTCGGATCGAGCGGATGCGGAAAATCCACGACCGTACGGGCGGTTGTCGGGCTGGTGCGGCCCTCGTCGGGGGAGATCTTTTTTGACGGCTGTTCCTGCCACGCCATGACGGCAGCCGCACGGCGGACGTTCCGGCGGCGGGTGCAGATGGTGTTTCAAGACGCCCCCGGATCGTTGAATCCGAGGATGACCGTGCGGGCGATTCTGGCGGAGGCGTTGATGGTGCACCGAATGGTCTCCGGCCGTGCTGCGGTCGAAGCCCGGTGCTGCGAACTGCTGGAACAGGTGGGGCTTTCCGATACCGCGCTCGCCCAGTATCCGCGCGAGCTGAGCGGCGGACAGTGCCAGCGGGTCAGTCTGGCGCGCGCGCTCGCGGTGGAACCGCAGGTGCTGCTGGCCGACGAGCCGGTCTCCGCGCTCGATGTGTCGGTTCAGGCCCGGATCATCAACCTGCTGCGCGATGTGCAGCAACGCCTGGGACTGGCGCTAGTGCTGATCGCGCACGACCTTGCGGTGGTCCGCAATGTGTGCGACCGCGTGTGCGTCATGTCCGACGGCCTGATCGTCGAAGAAGGCCCGGCTGCCGAGGTGATCGGCAATCCGCAGCACGAGCAGACCCGGCTGCTGATCGCGGCCGTGCCGCGCATTGGCGCCCTGACGTAATCGAACGTGGCTAGTCCCGCCTCACTCGGTCAGGGGGCACCAATCGTGAATGGCCCAACGGCCGGTGTAGGCGTCGCGGATGACTGTGATGGCGGCGCGCTGGTCGGCCAGGACGCGTTGGGCCGCGGTGCCGATCGGAGGCGACAGGCGCTGAGCGGCGACAATGATGACGTAGAGGTTTTGCCGGAAGGTCGTCTGGTCGGCAACGCCACGCAGCAGATCTTCGACCTGCTGCGGATCATTCGTCGCGCTGAGTGTGCTGGCAATCGCCGGAAGGAGTTCTTCAAACGTGTTCCAACTGGATCCGGGATAGGCGTTGGTCCACGCGGCGCGGGCCTCGAACCAGGCGTTGGTGAGGGTCTCCGGCTGTGGGATGTCGGCGTCATCGATGGGCCGCGAGAAAACTGGATTGCGGAAAAGTTCGGC
Source organism: Kiritimatiellia bacterium (assembly GCA_044343885.1). Classification (GTDB taxonomy): domain Bacteria; phylum Verrucomicrobiota; class Kiritimatiellia; order RFP12; family JAAYNR01; genus VGWG01. Next base: position 8,144 of record JBIJDW010000056.1, on the reverse strand, counting down.
GATGACCTCGGGATCGGGTGAGTTGGGCTGAATGCGGCTGGCGGAGGCCTTTTCCACGCGATTGGCCGGCAGCGTCGTGAAGCGATCGAGCAGGGCCGCGCCTTCGGCCGTAGCCAGCGACACCGTGCCGGTTCCAGGCTGCGCCAGACCAAGATAACCGAGCTCGCCGGCCGAGAGCATCGGCCGGTTCAGGTGAAAGAGCGGGGATTCGAAACCGGGATCGAGATTGCTGTTGGTTGTCCACAGGGTGGGCGGACGGCCGAAATCGTCGGCACTGGCCAACAGGTTGAAGAAGGGATTGCGCGCCTGCCAGGAGCATTTATTGAAATTATCGATAATATCGACATTATCGATCAACGCCTCGTCGACGCAGACGTAGACGGCGGGCGTGGTATTGGTGTCGAGGAGGTAGAGGCGCGGCCAGACATAGATGGGGCCGAAAGTTGGGGCCGCGAAAACGACATGCCGGGCGCCCGTCGCCACGTGAAACGGCCTGCCGGGACTGTACAAGAGCGGGACGACGTTGGTGAAGCTGAAGGGACCGAGATCCGCGAAAGGTCCGGGAAAGGAGGGGGTAATGGGGGGTATGTCCGTGCGGTTAGTATAGACGCCGACCGCCAGGACGAGGTTCTCGGGCGATTGCTCGGGCTCGAAGGGATACCACAGTTCAACCGAGACGCTGTAGGCTCCGGCGGCGACATTGCTTACGACCACCTCGTTGATCATGGGCAGGTTTTCAAAGCCGTATTCAACCCGCGAAGGGGGGCGCGTCTCGGTCTCGGCGTCGGTCTCGGCGTGTTGCGGAATGCGATCCTCGTCGAGCATGTTGTACAGATTCCACGCCAGCTTCTCCGGTGCGTTGGTGAACCCGGCGGCGGCGAATCCCGCCTTCACCTCCATCAGCCAGTTCGTCGGGTCGCGGGTCCAACTGTTGACGTCGAATTTGTTGGTGACGAGCGTGCAGTAGAGGCCGGGGGCGGGGACTGTGTTCGTGACGTATTCTGGTTTGACCGTGTAAAACTGCTCGGGGTCGGGATCATGGGCGAGATAGAAGGTGTGGTCGCGCCGTTCAGGGGGCAGGTGAATCTGCGCGGCGGTGGTCGACACCGGCGGCAAGAATCCGGAGCAGTCGATGATGAGGTAGGCGACGCGACTCATGACGACCGTGTCCATGAGCGGCGCCAACGGATCTGCCGACTCGCCGCTTTCGTTCGGGTCGGCCAGGACGCTGGTGACCGGCATCCAGATCGATTCGACCGACGCGGCGTCGGCCTGGACGGCGCCGGGAACGAGGTTGGTCGCCGCGCCCGTGAAGAGCCGGATGGAACTGGCCGAAAAAGAGACGTTGGTGTCTCGCTTGTAGAAACTGCCGAGGCAGGGCCCGGCAGGTGGCGTGTTGGTCGAATCGTCCGACCAAATAATGTCGCGCCAGGTGACGGGATAGACACGGTCGTAAAGCTGATAGGAGACATTCTGCATGGCCGATGCCAAGGCGGCATGGTGGAGGCCGCGAAGGGTGGCGCGGTCGGCCTCGAGGCGGGCAGTTGAACGCTCGAGCCGCATGGCGGCGATGAAGGCAATGACCGCGACGCAGATCAGGGCCAGGAGGCCGAGCGTCATGACGAGCGCCACGCCAGCGCGGGAGGCGTGGCGGGCGGCAAAAGGGTGCGGGCTTGTTTGGAGGGGTGTGTCCATAGGCGTTAGCGGTTTCGTTAATGTCGATAATATCGATATTATCGACAATCTCGATATTATCGATCTCTCGACAATTTCGACAATCTCGACATTATCGGGTTTCAGTCGGTTTCTCCTCAAAGGGGCGCAGCCCGCTGCACGCGGGGTATTTGGAGCAGCCCCAGAAGGGTTGCCCCGGGTTTTTGCCGCTTTTGGCGGTGCGTTTGCGCATGGGAGCGCCGCAGTCCGGACAGACCGGCGCGTCCTCGCGTTTGGCCATGGCCTCATGGCGAATCTCGGAGAGCTTCTCTCGGAAGCCGCCTTCTTGCTTGAATTGCTCGCCCTGCGATTCCATTTGGTGGTTGAGCATGTTGAGGGTGCGGGAGATCAGGATCATCAGGGTGTTGGCGATCACGGTGTCGTCACCGGAGTCGAGCCACTGGGCAAACTTCTTCTGTTGGGACAGAATATGGGCGCAGCCGTCGTGTACCACATCCTGCCCGTATGCGGGCTTGTCCAGTCGCACGGCGTAGACGGCCTGCGACTCGGCAGAGGTCTTGGGCCAGGGAGACAAGCCTTTCTTGAGCAGCCAGTTCACATAGTCGGTGTGCAATTCGGCGAGGCTTCCCCGTGCCACGTCGGTGAGCTTCATTTCCGTCTCCCGCGAGGTGGCGTTGCGGGTCGAGCCTTCGACGGTGTTGGCGCAGCCCGAGCGGCCGGCCTGGGTCATCTGATCATACTGGCGTCCGCAGGGGTCGTTGGTGCGGTTGAGAAAACGCTGGCAGAAGCGGAGGGTCGCAAGATAGACGATCTCGGCCATCACGAACGAGTCGAGCCACCAGTAGCCTCCAAAACCGCCGAACATGGCCATCGCTTGCCTTCTTTCTTTGATGAATCGATACTATCGAAAATCTCGACATTATCGATAGTATCGGGTCGGTCACGGGCTGCCGCCAAAGACCACACCCGTGAGATTGCTGGTGAGATTGGTTACCAAAAACACCGGTGGCACAAAGTTGGTCGCGACCGGGAGGATGGCGCCCGACCAGCCGACGCTCACCCAATTGGTCCAGACGCCGTTGGTCGCGGTGGTAACCGACAGGTTTTCGGCAAAAGCAAAGCGGTTGGTTCCTGAGTCGAAGAGCATCTTTTGACCCGCCACCGGACCGCCTAGGCTGTTGGTGACCGCGCCGCTGATGGAGAGGTCGCAAGGCACCCAGGTGAAGTCCGCCGAGGCGTCAGTCGGCGGCGGCAGGTTGAATCGGGTGAACAGCGGCTCGTAAACGCCGTGACTATTCCCGCTGAGGCTGTTGGTGGGGTTGATGTAGAGGATACGGTCTTCCCCGGTGTGGTACCAGTAATGCGGTGTGGCGATGTCGTAGGTCGCGTTGTTGATCGCGGCGGTGGTGCCCGCATAGGTGCCCGCATAGGTGCCCGCATAGGTGCCTCCGTGGATCTCGGCGCGGTCGAGGCAGTTGGTATAGAGGTTCCTGGTGATCGTGACCGGAACGGTGTTGGTATCGAACGAAGCGCGGTAGACGGTCCCGCTGATCCTGGCGGTCGGTATCCACCGGAACTCGGTGTAGCGTGACTCGATGAGGGCGGGGATCGAGAAGTTGTTATTCAGGAAGGCGCCATTCCACAGCCAGGATGCGGACAGGGTGCCGCTCCAGCCGTAGGGCACGGTGATGCTGTAGCGGCCGTCAAAGGAGGTGATGTAATTATAGCTCGGGAGGACGCCGCCATCGGCGTGGAGGTTTACGTTGGCAAGCGCGACGCCGCATTCGGCGCAGACCACCTCGCCCGTCAGGACGAAGTCGGGCGGAATCCAGACGTAGTTGCGGCCGGTCTGGTGAGCGGTGACAGTCTGATAGCTCTGGTAGGCGTTTGCGGTGACGCTCGCCTCGAAGAGGCTGCTCGGATAGCGGGGGTGAACGGGCGTGACGCGCGCCTCCGATCCGTCGTAGGGCCAACCGGCATCCACGCCAATGCGGTAGGCGCCGTCGCTGCCGGTGATCGCTTGTCCGGCCATCGGGAAATCGAGGATGACGCCTGCGACAGGTTCGGCCGTCCCCTTGCGGGTGATGACGCCGGAGATGGTGATGTCGCTTTCGCGCCAGATAAAGTCGGCGTCGTCGCGGCTGCCCGAGGCGGGCCACCAGACGCGCCACTGCGGGGTGTAGCGCCCGGCGCGTTTATTGGAGGGTGGTTCCCGTGGCGTGACGCGGATCGGCCGGCCCGCCTGGCGGTTTGTGACGCCGTAGAAGCCGCCGTCGTCGGCTTGTATGACGTTGGTCTGTCCGCCCGCGAGATCGATCGCGACGGCGAGGGATGTCCCATCGGCCTGGTACACCCGTCCCGAAAGGGTAACGATGTTGGTGGAGATGGCCAGCGCCGGGACGCGAGAATGCGGGAAAGTGACACGGGTCGTGATTGGGAGGGTTTGGCGGGCCAGAAAGTTGCTTCGGATTGTGGGATCGGCGATGCCTGCGGCCTTGCGCATCGCGTCAGGCGGGATGAGTTCAAGGAAGACGTCGATGGCCGCCGGGAGGGCGTTGGTGGTGGTCTCGGTGACCGACTCCGCTGCGGCATCCTCCCAGATGGCCGAAAACAGGAGGCGGGTTACGCCTTCCAGCACCTCGGTGGTTCGCGTGACGCCGCCGCTGGTCGAATAGGTGATCTCGCGAATGAGGGTCGAGGTGATGTTGGTCGTTTCGATCCGCCAGATCACACGGCCATCCGGCGCGACGCCGACTGCGGAAGGGGCGGGCGCGATGCGGTCGAACTCGGCCCGGTTGGATCCGAGCGTAAACGCATTGGATCGGATCGTGGCCTGCTGGAGATCCTCTACGATGAAGCCGAGCGCCGCGCGCCCGTGGCCCAGCGTGCGGGTTCGCGACGACGCGCCCTGCCAGGTGTCCAAGGCGTTGTTGGTGCCCATGATCAGCGCGCCGACCAGGATCATGAAGATGGCCATGGCCGCGATCAGCTCGATGAGCGTGAAGCCGGCGCGGGGGGCAAAACGCAGCGTCGATGTTTTCGATAGTGTCGACATTATCGATAATATCGATATTAACGGCTTCCGCCCTTTATTCAACCACGTGGCCATGGTACAGTCCTTGGTAGGGGATGAACGTGAGGAAGCTGCGCGACCGTTCGCGGCGGTCGAACGCATTGGGCCAGATATGGAGCGTCACGGTGACCAGGTTCACGTTCGTCGCAGGGCCCGTGAAGCATTCGGACTCCGCGTCAACATAGAGCGCGTTTAGGGCGGTGGCGGTGATCTGAATCTGGGCGGTCCATTGGGGGGTCAAGGATTCGTCGAAAAACCCTAGACGGGTGACGGTGCCGTCGCCGAAGAGGAGGGGATCATCGCCCATGGGGGCGTCCAAGGCCAAGTACTCGGCGGGGAGACCTGTGGCGGTCTGAAACGGCACCGGCACGCCATTCGTAAACGCCATCCAGAACGACGCCCAGGCAGAGGGGCCGCCCGTGGCGCAGAGGGTGTCGGAGAAACCGCGCAGCGTGGCGAAGACATCGTCGGCGAGGAGGGCGCTGCGGGTGTCGTTCTCGGCGTCAACCGCCCCCTGCACGGCCAGGCGACCGAGGACGATGAGCGCGAGGAAGGCGACCCCGATGATGAGCGAGGCGAAGGCGATCTCGATGAGGGTGTAGCCGGCGCGGCGCCGGCGTGATTGCGATAATGTCGATATTTTCGACATCATCGATATTATCGATTTTTTTTCAATCATGGCTCGCCTCCCAAGCTGGGTTGGCTGCGCGGGATGCCGGTGAGGGGATCGAGACGGATACTGCGGGAGGTGGATGCGCCGTTGCGGGTGATGCCGATGGTGATGACCACCGGGTCGCTCTCGAGATCGGGTTGGGTGCGGCCGTCGGGAAGGAATCGGATGACAAACGGGCCGAGATCCGGATCGAAAGTCTCCCAAGCATTGGAGACCGTGAGGGACGAACGCAGGGGGAGGAAGGCGGTTTCGGAGATGCGCGCGTTGAAATCATCATTGGTGAAGGCAAAGCAATACCCTCGCGGCGGGTAGCCGGGCGCGTTCGTGGTCACGCCTAGTTCCAGTCCGACAGGCATGCGCCGGAGGATGGCCAACTGGCGGGCGTTGGAAAGCGCCGCATAGACCTGGTCTTCGGCACCCCGGACCGCCGCGCCATGCTGCCAGCCGAGAAACGCCCCCGTCGTCGCGCCGATGATCAGCAGGAGAATGGCGAGCACGGAGGCCAGTTCGAGGATGGTGAAGCCGGCTCGATGGGATTTCGAAAATATCGAATCGTGGGGTGCGTTCATCGGGGCACCCCCGCTGAAAAGATCAGGTTGTCGGCGGCGGCGCCGATGTGGCCGGGAGGGCCGAACGAGAAGGCGACGACATCGCTCCAGCCGACGCGGCGGCCCCCAATCGCGCCCGGCGGATGGATCACAATCGCGTAGGGGGTGCCCCAGGGGTCGATGAAAGTGTAGTCGTCACGGAGACGTGAAGCGGGAATGTCCAGAAAGCGGATACCGCGCTCATTGTCGCACAGGGCGCGAATCACGGCGTCGAGATCGTTTGTCTCGGCCGCCGCAAGATTACGCAGAATCTCCTGACTGGCCCACGCCGGGAGGTTGGTTCCGACGATGAGGAAGGGAGCCACCACCGTATCGTCGTTAATCGTTTCGGAGCCGGGGGGCCACATGCCGTAGGTCTGGCGATAGCGGATAACCGCCTGGGCCAGGGCGGTCGCATCGGCGGCGGCCTGTTTCTTCTGGGCGGTGCGGACGCTGAGTTTCATCGCCGGGAGAATGAACCCGAAGAGGGTGGCGAGGACGACCATGACCCCGAGGAGTTCGATGATGGTAAAGGCGCGTTTCATTTACTCCATCCAGCTCCCGAAATAGTGCTGCGGACCGTCGCCCGCGGCGGTACCTACGCTGTATTCGGGATTCTCCGTCCAGACGGCAACCGAGCGGAAGATGTTGGTTTCCGACCCATCCGGAAGCGAAACCGTGATTTGATTATCGCCGTTGGCATCGAAAATGACAACATACGTATTGGGCTTTTTGCCGAGGACGGAAATCGTATAGTTGCGCCCCCAGGCGTTGACCGGATCGGTACCATTAAAGCGGGAGAGTTCGAGGAAGGCGATCTTGTCGGCGTTGTAGGTGGTGATGCCGGCGGGGTCATCGACGATGTCGGTGATGTTCGATCCTTCGAGCATCCGGGCGAGCGGGGCGAGGAGCTCGTATTCGGCATCGTCGCCGACAGGAGGGTTGCGCTGGACGCCGCCGATCATTTCCGCGTTCGGCCAATACTGGTAGTGCGCGTAAAACTGCTTCCAGGCGGCCTCGATGTTCTTGATCTCGCCGCGGGTGATGGTTTGGCGGCTGAAGCGGCGGACGGCGCGCACGGTGCTGACGAGCATCCCGAGGATGATGCTGATGATCGAGATGACGAGCAGCAGCTCGACGAGGGTGAAGGCGCGGCGGTGGCGCGGTTCAATTGGAGAAGGTGATGTCGTCATGCGTCCCCCCGGAGGTTGGATCGGGACCGTCCGAATAGAGGTCATAGCCCGAAAGCGCGTTTGTTTTGATCGTGTAACGATAAGGCTGCCGCCACGGGTCCTGGAGCGGGAGATCGCGGAAGAAGGCGGTGTTGGTGAGCGTGTTCTCAGCGGTACCGACGGCGTTGGTTGTGAACCGTGTAATGAGCACCGTGTTGGTTTTGAGTCCCCCGACGGTGCCGTCGGCGGCGGAGGCCGGATACTCGCCGAAGGTGTCGTGCCAACTGGCGAGGGCCACGGACCATTCGCCGAGGTCGGCACGGGCCTGATGGATCCGGGTGGCCGTGTCGGCATAACGGCCGAGGCCGATGACCAGCCCGATCAGGATGGCGAAGATGATCATGACGAAGAGGACTTCCACGAGGGTCAGGCCAGCGCGTGCGCGGGGCCGAGATTTCGAAAATATCGACAATACCGATATTCTCGAAACCGTTCCACTCAACCCTGACCCCTGTCCCTTCATGCTAGACCTCCATCCGGCCAGCGACGCGCAGCACCTCGTCGACCGAGGTGCGGCCCTCGATGACGCGGAGCCAGCCGTCCTGACGGAGCGTCACCATGCCGTGCTTCAATGCCTCATCCTTGATGATGTTGGCGGGCTGACGGGAGACGACGAGGCCGCGCAAGGAGTCGTTCATGATCATCACTTCATTGATGGCGCTGCGGCCGCGGTACCCGGTGAAACTGCAGTTGGGGCAGCCGTGGCCGATGACGAATGTGGCTGCGGCCATGCGGTCGGAGTAGAAGCTGGCGATCTCGTCGCAGATCGGCTGTGGCGGGTGGAACGGCTCAGTGCAGAGCGGACAGACGCGCCGCACCAACCGCTGGGCGACAATGCCCTCGACGCATGAGGCGATGAGGTAAGGTTCGACCCCCATGTCGGTGAGACGGGCGATGGCCGAGGG
>JBIJDW010000345.1:0-3680 GCA_044343885.1 Kiritimatiellia bacterium | reverse complement strand
TCGGCTTTCCAGCCCGAAGCGATGATGCAGCCTGCGGCGAGCGCCTCCTGCATCGGCGCCGCGCCGGGCTGCAGGCGGTAGCCGCGCCGGGTCAGCGGCTCGCCGGTGGTGTCAATGCAGATGCGCAAATCGTCCTCGCGCCAGTAGATGAAGACCGCCGCGCCCTCAAAGGTGTTGTCCGAATCGGGCCGGCTGCCGCGGGCGCGCCGGAACCGGTCGGCGATGGCGTCCTTGGCCTTGAGTGCCGGCATGCGGGTGTCGCGAATGCTGGGCACGTCCAGCACGTACGCGCCGACGGAGAAGCGGCCGTCGACGTCCAAAATGTCCTCCCACGCAATCTCGCCCACCGCCTCGTACAGGTGGAGCAGCGTGTAGGCGCGGACCGAGCGGATCGGCCAGAGCACCCGCTGGGCCGAGCGGAGCCACAGGTTCAGGCGCATGGCGTCGATCATCGTGCCGCGGGTGATGACGGTGGTCTCGCCGCACTCCGTGACCGGGTACCCGAGCGCCCGGACCTCGGTCTCCACGTGGGGGGCCATGCCCGAGGCGCAGGCGATGACGAGGGTGTTGCTGGCATTCCAAAGATTGATCGGGATGGGGTTCATGGTGAAACGGTTTCCTGAGGCGACGAGTAGATGCGGACGCCGGGAAGGCGGTCGATGGCCGGGACCCAGTTGTTGGTCCATGCGGTGCCGATGTCAAAGGCGGCGGGATCGGGCCCGAGGTCGTCGGGCGTGCCGGCCACGCCGTCAGGGCCCATGGAGAAAACCCGGACGGAGTCATTCGTCTTCAGGACATACTGGTAAGGGTTCTGCCACGGGTCATTGCGCAGGTGGCTGATGTAGGGGCCGATCCATCCGGGTTCGCGGTAGTCGTTGCACAGGCTGAGCAGGCCGTGAGCCTGCGGGACGGGCCAGCGGCCGACATGGAAGCGGTAGCGCCCAAGCGCCGTTGCGAGCACGTCCAGATCGCGCAGAGCGCGGCGGTGAGGGATGCCCGGTTCGGGCTCGCGGACGCTGCGGTTGGCCCGTCCGATCAGGAGGGAGCCGATGCAGGCCATGAGCAGCACCGCGCCGAGGATCACCCGCGGACTGTAGAGGGCGCGCGGGTTGGGGGCCTCGCGGATTTCGGCGAGTTTCGTCTGGGCTTCGCGGTCGATCCGGTACAGCGCTCCCTGGCGTTTCCGCCGGTCATCGGGCGTGCGCGGAACCGCCACCCGCATCCGCTTGCCACAGGAGGGACACGCGGCGACGGGTTGATCGCCGAGGTTCGTCCGGCAGTATGGACAGCGGTAATGCATCAGGGATCGGTATTCTCAAGCGCGAGGGTGTCGAGATGAATCCGGCGGTAGTAGCAGTTGCGCGGCTCGCCTTGGCGGTTTCGGGTGTGACAGATGCCGCCACGCCGGGGCCGAACGATGTAGAGGAGCGAATTCTGTTCGCAGTTCACCCGCGCCTCGACGAGGTCAAAAGTCTCGCCGGAGGTCTTGCCCTTCTCCCACAACTCGTTGCGCGAAGTTGACCAGAGAACCAGCGTCCGCTCCCGAAACGCCTGCCGCATGGCCCGCTCGTTGGTGTAGGCGACGAGAATCACCTCGTGCGTATCGGCATGCTGCACGGCGACGGGAATGGCGTCGGTGCAGGTCCCGGTGATCTTCACCAGCTTGCCGAAATCCAAAGTCAGCGCAACACCCTCTTCGAGTTCCTTCACGATCTTCAATCCTTTCCCATGATGACCCGGAGGCATCCGGGCGCCACGCCTTCTGGCGTATGCCCGGAGACTATAGCACAGATACACCACGCGTCCCAAGAAGAGAAAACGGAAAGGCAGCAAAGGGCAGCAATTTTCATTTTGGAGATGGGACCATCGGCGTCGGGGTCGGTATCGGTATCGATAAAACCAACGGAAATTCGACCCCGATTCCGATACCGACCCCGACCCCGATAACTCAATCGCCTCATAATTAGACCAAAAAGGCCCCGCAAGGAACGGGCCTTCCATCAGCCTTCTCCATCTTCTGCGGCGCGGCGGGGACGCCGTCGCCCGCTTCGCGCATTTCCTGTTCCATCAGGGCGACGCAATCGGGTAGGGCAGCGGTGTCCCACCGCGCCGCAGGCCATTGGATTTGAGCCATTCTGGCGTCATCGGGTCACGCGGCCGGTCGCGTCATAATCACCGTCCGCCCCGACGAGCCGATTCCGTCTACTCATACTCGCCCGCTGAACAGAGCGGCGCAGCCGATGACATCAACGGAAACATCTCTGAATCGCTGGTTCAGCGCCTCTTTTAACCCGTCAAGGTGATCATTGCGGTTCGAAAAGATGCCTTTCTTGTTGTAAGCATCCATGAGGCGCTTCCCAAGCCCATTCCGCGTAACACCCTCCGATAAGAGTGTCGACCCAAAAAGAACTGCGTTTGGATTCATCAATGCTTTGAGATGGTCGAAAGCGACAGCCTTAGACTGGATGGAACCCGGTAAGCAGTGAAGCAGATAGTTGATTCCAACGGAGTCAAACTTTCCCGCCTTCAGCGCAATAGGCTCCAGAACGTTTCTCCGATATTTTTCAGGCCGGTATCGCGCAATCCTCTTGGAAGCAAACTCCAGCGTGTCCACATTGAGATCCATCAATGCTAAACGAAGTTGGGGCGAGGGGAAACGACAACGATCAAGGAAATAGCCCGTACCCACGCCCACATCCAAATGATTAGCTGAAATATGCTTGTTGTAGTGTTCTTCGAGCCGTCGAGTCGGGCACTTCCAAATGAACCGATTCGAGATGCCTAGAACAACGAGATCGTATACTGCGAGCGTCCGATTGGTATAGACAGCCTGCCCCGCTTCAACCTGCTTAGAAGTAACATTCGTCATGGGATCTGCTTATTTCCTGTGAAGCCAACGATTAGCAGGGAGAGAACCCGCGCTCACACCGGCTAAGGATCAACAACGTTGTTAACGGTTACGAAGATACCACGGCACCCTGATCTTCAACAAGGAAACCAAGGAAACCAGGAAACCGGGGACAGGCAGGGGAAACCGGAGGGAAACCGGGGACAGGCAAATAATAGCAAATATTTTTCGAAACGGTGTGGAAATCGTCCCTTCTCGATACTTTAAGAGGATGGAGGGCTCGTCATGTGCGAGTCGAACCTTTCAGCCAAGGAGGATGAAATGCGACAGGCGCGACTGAAACCCGATTATCAGGATACGTGGCACCACTGCTACAACCGGACTGTGGGAACACGGTCGGACCGGCCATTCGGCGACGCCGAGAAGGAAATGTTTGTACGACTGCTCAAGCGGCTGGCGGCGTTTTACTCGGTCCGGGTTGTCTCTTACACGTTCATGTCCAATCACTTCCACATTATCTTGCAGGCGCCGCTGGAGGCGCCTTCGGAGGAGGATGCTTCCGTCCGTTATGCGGCGTTCCACCGGGGGAAGCGTGAAATCAGACCCGGAACGGCGATCTGCCGGGAGTGGACCGGACGGCTGAGGGACGTGAGCTGGTTCATGCGCCATTTCCAGCACCTCTGCACCGCCTGGTACAATCGGACGCGACCGGAGCGGCGACGCGGACCCCTCTGGGCCGGCCGGTTCAAGAATACCGTGCTGGAATCCGGTCTGGCGGTCTGGGCCTGCTGGGCCTATGTCGAACGCAACCCCGTTCGCGCCCACCTGGTTA
>JBIJDW010000344.1:0-3683 GCA_044343885.1 Kiritimatiellia bacterium | reverse complement strand
CAGCCTGCGCGATGCGGTGATCGCCGGAAAAGCGTATGTGTATGAAGCGATCCGCACAGGTGTGCGGGTCGGCTCGCGGGCGGCCGTGCTCGGCACGCCGGCGCGGATGCCGGTCGAAGTGATAACTAGGAGAGCGCTATGATGACGCAATTGGAATCCGCGAGACAGGGAATGGTGACCGGGGCGATGGCAGCGGTGGCCTGCGATGAGGGGGTCACCGGCGAGGAGGTGCGCGCAACGGTGGCGATGGGGCGGGCGGTGATCCCTTTCAATCCGGCGCACACCGGCTGCAGGCCGGTCGGCGTGGGCCGACTGTTCCGCACCAAGGTCAATGCCAATTTGGGCCGTTCGCCCGACCGGTCGGACATCGGCGCCGAACGGGTGAAGCTGCGCGTGGCCCTTGATGCCGGCGCCGATTTCGTGATGGACCTGAGCGTCGGCCCGGATCTCGCCGAGGTGCGGCAGGCGATGCTCGACGATTCTCCCGTGCCGCTGGGCACCGTGCCGGTCTATGAGACGGTCTCGCGGCTGGAGGGGGCGATCCCCGACATGAAGCCGGAACTGCTGCTCGCCGTCATCGAACAGCAAGCGCGACAAGGGGTGGACTTCATGACCCTCCACGCGGGTCTGCTGCGTCGTCATGTGTCTCTGGCCATGAAGCGCAAGATGGGCATTGTCAGTCGCGGGGGCGCGATCATGGCCGAGTGGATGCACGTCCATAATCAGGAAAATCCGCTCTTCGAACGGTGGGACGAGGTCCTGGATATCCTCGTCCGTCACGACGTAACCGTGTCGTTGGGTGATGGGTTGCGGCCGGGCTGTTTAGCCGATGCCAGCGATGCCGCTCAATTCGGGGAATTGGATGTCCTAGGCGATCTCGTGCGGCGCTGCCGAGATCGGGGCGTGCAGGTCATGGTCGAGGGACCGGGGCACGTGCCGTTTGACCAGATTCAGATGAACATGGAACGGCAGCAGAAGGTCTGTGACGGCGCGCCGTTTTACGTGCTCGGCCCGGTCGTCTGCGATGTGGCGCCGGGCTACGACCACATCACCTCCAGCATCGGCGCCACAGCGGCGACGGTCTACGGCGCCTCCCTGCTCTGCTACGTCACGCCGTCGGAACATCTGGGGTTGCCCGATGCGGACGAGGTTCGCCAGGGGCTGGTCGCCCATCGCATCGCGGCGCACGCGGGCGATGTCGCCCGCGGCCTGCCTGGTGCGCGGCGCACCGACGACGCCATGGCGGATGCGCGGATGGCTTTTGACTGGAAGCGGCAGTTTTCCCTGGCGCTCGATCCGCAGACCGCCGAGGCGCGCTGGCTCCGGACGCGCGATCCCGGCGCCGACGAGGCCTGCGGGGATGACCACTGTTCCATGTGCGGCACGGCGTTCTGCGCTGTCCGCACCAGCAAACGAATCATGGCACGGTGAGGTGAAAGGGGAGGGGACGTATGGCACGCAAAGGGATTATTCTGGCGGGCGGCGCGGGGACGCGGCTGTTTCCGGTGACGCAGGTGATGTGCAAGCAATTGCTGCCGGTGTATGACAAGCCGATGATTTACTATCCGCTCTCCACGCTCATGCTGGCGGGCATTCGCGAGGTGCTGATCATCTCGACGCCCGAGGCAACGCCCGTCTTCGAGCGGCTGCTGGGCGACGGCAGCCGACTGGGGATGCGCCTCTCCTACCAGATTCAGGAGGTGCCCAACGGACTGGCGCAGGCCTTTGTGCTGGGGCGCGATTTCATCGGCAGCGATCCGGTGTGCCTGATTCTGGGGGACAACATCTTCTACGGCGATGGGCTGTCGCGGCTGATGGTGCAGACCAACGAGCGGCCGGGTGCCACGGTCTTCGGCTATTATGTCAATGATCCCGAACGCTATGGCGTGGTGGCGTTTGACAAGACCGGCCAGGCGATCTCGATTGAAGAGAAGCCCCGTGCACCCAAATCCAACTATGCGGTGGTGGGGCTTTATTTCTACGACAACGACGTGGTGAAGATCGCCGCGGCGCTCAAGCCCTCTGCGCGGGGCGAATATGAGATCACCGATCTGAACAAGGTCTATCTCGAACAGGGTCGGCTCAACGTGCAACAGCTCGGCCGCGGTTTCGCCTGGCTCGACACCGGCACGCACGATTCGCTGGCCGACGCCACGGCGTTTGTCAAGGCCATCCAGGACCGCCAGGGATTGAAGATCGCCTGCATTGAGGAGATCGCCTGGCGCAAGGGGTTTATCAGCCGCGAGCAGTTCGCCGGGCTTGCCGATACGCTGAAGAAGTCCTCCTATGGCGAATATCTGGCGCAGATCCTGCGCGCGGATTCCGTTTGACCCCGGTGTACCCATGAGTAACGAGATACAGTCGCAGGCGGTGGCGGTTGGAATGAGCGGCGGCGTGGACTCGTCGGTCGTGGCCTGGCTGCTCAAGAACCAGGGGCATGAGGTGCTCGGATTGACCATGTCCATCTGGGACGGTACGGTGCCGCTGCCCGACGAGGGTTTTTCGGGCTGCTACGGCCCCGGAGAGGCGCGCGACATTGATGCCGCCCGGTCGGTGGCCGCCCGGCTGGGCATTCCGCACCACGTGATCCCGCTCGCGCCGGAATATGCCGCCGAGGTGCTGGACAACTTTCGCGCCGAATACCGTGCCGGCCGCACGCCCAATCCCTGCGTGCGCTGCAACCGCGCCATGAAATTTTCGCTGCTGCTGGAGCGGGCGCGGGCGATGGGCATTGCGTTTGACCGCTTTGCCACCGGCCATTATGCCCGCGTGGAACGCCATCCAGATACCGGACGCTGGCTGCTTCGCCGGGCGGCGGATCGTTCCAAGGATCAGACCTATTTTCTCTCGCGCCTGTCGCAGAACCAGCTTTCGCGGGTCCTGTTTCCGCTGGGATCGCTTGCCAAGGAGCGCGTGAAGGCGCTGGCGCGAGAGGCGGGCTGGGCCGATGTGGCCGATAAGCCTGAAAGTCAGGATTTTATTGAGAGCAAGAATTACGGCGTGCTGTTCGATGCCCGCGACGCCGTGGCGGGGCCGATTGTAGACACGGCCGGAAAGGTTCTGGGCCAGCACCAAGGGATCGTCGGCTATACGGTGGGCCAGCGCAAGGGGCTTGGAATCGGCGGCACGGCCGAACCGCTTTACGTCGTCCGGATCGAGGCGTGTGCGAACACACTGGTGGTCGGCGGGCACCAGGATCTGTTTTCAATGCGGCTCACGGCGGCCGATCTGAACTGGATCAGCCTGCCCGGACCGCCGGCCGCGCCCATTCGCGTGACGGTCAAGATCCGGCAGCAGCACCGGGAGGCGGCGGCGACCTTGCAGGGCGCAATGCGTGATGGATCGCCCGTGGCCGAGATCCAATTCGACGAGCCACAGATGTCCGTCACGCCGGGCCAAACCGCTGTGTTCTACGATGGCGACAGCGTGGTCGGCAGCGGAATCATCCAGTAGCGGACACAACCCTGTCTCCTTTCTTGTCTCCTTTGTTCTCCGTCGAAAAGATGCAGATCACGGAGCCCAACCGCGCCACGACGGTTCCATCATCTACCATTCCGGGCTGAACCCCAAGATCCAGCGCAATTTCGACGTCTTCACCCCTTGCGAGTTTATCGCCGCCATCACCCAGCACATCCCGGACAAGAGCTTCCAGCTTGTCCGGTATTACGGCTGGTACAGTAACA
>JBIJDW010000003.1:0-31281 GCA_044343885.1 Kiritimatiellia bacterium | reverse complement strand
CCAGCGCGGCAGCGGGGGGCGGCGGCGGCTCGCCGGCGGCGGTCCCATCGGTGCTCTGCGCAAGCATCGGGGTATTCATCTCCGCTTTTGCCGGCATCGCCGACGCCATGGGGGCGGCGTCCGCCATCTCCATCTCCGCGCCGCTGGCTCGGGCCATTTTTGCATAAGCCCTGCCATTACCACGCCTATGACCCCATCCGCCCCACCAGATCTGCGCCGAGAGGTCGTCGGGATAGTGACGGTAGCGCAGTGTCACCCCACGGGTGTCGCTGTGCCAGTTGCCGAGGATGTGCTGAAAGGCCACTGCGGTGTTCTCGAACTGCGGGCTGACGCGGCTGGTCTCGCGGCGGAAGACGTTGAACCCCTGCATCCAGCCGTGCGGCAGGTACTGGTCCAGCGAGGCGTCGTAAAGGGTGGCGACCATTTCGGCGACGGCGGGCCGGGCATCGGGGCCGCTCACCACGGCGGTCCAGGTCTCCTTCTTGCCGGGTTCGAGCTTGGAGGTGAAGTGCTCCCATTTGACGGTGAGCTTCTTGTTCGACCACGGCACATCCACGACGCGGTTCTCCAGATAGGCGCGGTTCTCGCGGACGTATGTGATGAGCACCGTGAATCCACCGCGCATTGCTTCGGTGACCGCCTGCTCGATGACCTCCTGCGTCCGTCCCGCGCCCGTCCAGAACGCGCGCAGCGTCTGGCCGCGGTGGCGCAGCTCGACGTAGGCCCGGCCCGTGGGATAGCCGGTGCCCCAGAGCGCGGTGAAGGTTTCGCCCGGTTCGACCGACCACGCCGGCGCGGCGAATTGGTGCGCGACCCGCACCGGGTACGTGGGGCTCTTCACATCCATCACCTGCAGCGTCTGGCGCGCGGTCACGGTCTTGCCGAACCGGTCCTGCGTCTTCAGCATCGCGCGGTAGATGCCGGCCTTGAGCGGCGTCGCGAGCTTCAGCTCGCCGGTCGCGCCGGTCTTGAAGGGCTGCTCGACGACCACGGCGGCCAGCGCCCAGGAGTCGGGATTGGCGGGGTCGGTCTGAGGTTCGGTGTTGGCGGCGCCTCGGGACGCATAGAACCAATAGGACCTGTTTTCGGAAAGCGCGGCGCGCTCGACGCGATCGGGTTGCTTCAGCGCATAAATCGCGAGCGACCCTTCGGCGGCCTGCGGTTCGCCGTCGAGCGAGGTCGTGGCCAGCGTCCATTCAACCGGCTTGTCCTGCGTCTGCCACGCATCGGCGTGGATCGTGGCGGCGAGCGCGGTGTAGCCAGCCAGGAGGCTCTGACTGTCCGACCGCGTCTCGCCGGTCGTATCGGTCACATCAGCAGTGACCGTGAAGTTGAACGTCGGCTCGGTCTTCTCCGACACCGACAGATCCGGGAGGGCGGTGAAGGTGACGGTGAACGCACCGTCGCTGCCGGTCAGGGCGGTGCCGTGGGCGATGTTCTGACTGGCGCCGCGTCCCGGCGGCAGGCAGTACCAGCCCCACCAGCACCACGGCGGGAAGCGCACTTCGCGCACCACGCGCCACTGGACCTTGGCGCCGCCGATGGCCGCGCCGGTGTAGGCGGTGGCCTTGCCGGGGACGACGACGTCCGCGCCGAGTTTGGCGGCGTCCTTGGGCCGCGCCAGTTCGACCTGGAATTTTGGCCGCTTGTATTCCTCGACGTTGAAGGTGGTCGAACCGGACGGTCCGCTTTCAACCTGCAGCGTCATCTGTCCGGCGACCACGCCACCCGGCGCAGTAAAGCTGCCGGAGAAGGCGCCGTAGTCATTCGCCTGGTGCTGCTGACGGGCGACCTCCTTGTGGTTGGGATCGCGGAAGATCACGGTCAGCGTCTGTCCGGCGAGCGTGCGGTAGGTGTTGCCCGCAGGGTCCACCGAATGGCAAATGCCCTTGTACTGGATGGTCTGACCGGGGCGATAGAGCGCGCGGTCGGTGAAGAAGACGGTGCCTGCGGAAGACGACTCCGTGTCCGGCCGGCTGATGGAGAACATGGAATCGCTGGCGACGGCCTGATCATCCTTCTCCGCCAGCAGCAGCAACCCCTGGTCGCTGCGGGTGGTGAAGCGGAACATGCCGTTGGTGTCGGTCTTCGTATCGGGGCCGGTGATCAGCTTGCCGTGGTCGTTACGCGTCCACGTTCGCACGGTTGCACCCTCGACCGGCGCGCCGGACAGGGCCTTGAGCACGAAGCCGTCCAGCACGCCTTCGGAATGGGTCGGACGCATGACCAGCGCCAGATCGCTGACCCAGATGGCGGCCAGCGTAATCTGGTTGTTATCCACGCCGAACGCCGCGTCGTGGCTGGCGAGGATGAAATAGAACCCCGGTTTGAGGTCCTTGGGAACGGCGATTTTCTCGGTGCGTTCGCGGAAATCGGGCGTGGCCGGAAGGACGGCATCCCACGCGACGGCCGGTTTCCGGGCGATGATCCCGGCGATGAACGCATCCCGCTCCTTCCACTCCAGATTATTGAGCGTGTCGCTGTACCCCCAGCGCTGCTTGGAGGCATACGCGGCGAAGTCCATCGGCACGGCGCGGAAATAGGCGTTCGTCAGGTTCTTGTAATTGAGTGAGAGGGTCGGCCACGGCGCGTTCCAGACCCGCTCCGCGGTGATGCCGGCCTGTTTGGCCTCGATCTGCCGCTGCAGGTTGTAGCATGCGGCGCCGCCCGTGCTGGTGGGATGGGCGTTGACGCCGCGCGCGGCCAGCGTGTGCGCGGCGGCGGGATCGCCCTCTTCAAGGACGACGGCCGCCCAGGCGGCGAGGGCCCGCGCCGAGATCTCGTGGTCGCCCCACTGGTCCACGAACCGCTTGAGGGCGGCCTTGTATTTCTCGTTCACGTCGGGGACGACGGCCTGGTTCTTGCCGAACTGGAGGCGCCAGAGGTCGGCGTCAATGAACGCGGTCTGATCCGCGTCCTTCTGGTGGAACGCGAGGAGGTTTTGGAAGAGCCAAATGGCCCTGACTTTAGGGGTAACCTGGTCCGCTGTGAGCGCGAATTTCCAATTCATGAACTCGGCAGCCGTGCCGAATACCGGACTGGAATCGGCGATTTCGAATTCATCCTCGGCCTTGGCGACTCCCTGTTCGCCGGCCTGGTAGAACGCCAGTGCCTCATGCGCCAGAAAATCAAAGACGGTCGGGCGATAGGTATCGGGGACGGTCCCTTTTTCGAGCAGGTCGTTGTAGACTCCGATCGGGGTGGTCTTGAGCACCTTCTCATGGGCCAGCGCGGCGGTAAAATGCTTGTCGATCTCGGCGAGGATGCGCGGCAGATCCCAGGTGGTGAAATCCTTTCCGGGCGCCTCGGCGGTCTGGGTGCGCTGCTGGAAGCGCCAGCGGTTCTGCTGAAAATAGTGCCAGTACCAGTTGGCCAGGATCGCCTCCATGACCGGCTTCATCTCGGCCGGGGCCGTGGCGATTTCGGCCTCAAGCCGGACCACCTTCTCCTCCGCCTTGTTCCCCTCGATCTGCCCCTCCATGGCGATCTTGGTGCAGACGGCCTTGATCGCCTCGGCGTACTTCTTGTTCTGCAGGGCGTCGGCGATGAGGGGCTGGATCTCCTCGATGGCGGTTTTGGGGAGGCCCTTGTCGCGGGCCTCGTAGACCTTCTGCCAGGATCCGGCAGGAGCTGCGGTGGCGATGACCGCCGCAGCGGCGAAGGCGAAAACGGTCGTGAGTTTATTGATCAGCATAGAAACACTCCTTTGATGCGTGCACCATGAGACACCGGTCGAGGCGGAAATGTTCCCGGTTATTTTCGGCTCGTCCCGCGCGATATCGTCTTCATTGCTTCTTTCGGGGTCGGGGTCGGTATCGGTATCGGGGTCGATTCTCCTTTTCGACCCCGATACCGACCCCGACCCCGACCCCGATTTTATCCGCGTCCCTTTGTCTTTCTCTTTCCACACCACGCCAGGATCAGTGTCCAGCGTCAGTGTTCGGTGAGAGTGAAACACATTCGATCAGCCGGTGCAAGGACTAAACAGCAATTCTAATTATGGCACATCTGTACAGTCGAAATCGAAATCGAAATCGGGGTCGGGGTCGAATTCCTTGCTTTCTCGTCGATTTCGGTCCCGATCCCGATTTGGATCCCGATGGCGGCTGTCATAATTAGAATTGCTGAGGACTAAAAGACCTGTATTGACGAAGCGCACCCATTATAGTACTGTTCATATACCACTGAGGAGGCCTGTTATGAGTACTGTTGCAGCTGTTGAATTGAAGCGGCGCGGGGTATCGGCGCTGGCGCCGGCACTGGCCGATGCCGATGAGGCCATCATCACCGTGAGGGGCAAAAGCCGATATGTCGTGATGAAGACGGAGACATACGCCAGGCTGCGGGAGGCCGAACTGGATCAGGCCGTCCGCGAGGCGCGGGCCGACTATGCCGCCGGACGGATTGCGGACGACTCGATCGAAGCGCACCTGAAGCGGATCGACCATGACGTATAAACTGGTCTTCACCGAGAGTTACACACGGCGCGCCATCCGGTTTATTCGCAAACACCCGGAGGTGCGGCGGCAGTACGAGAAGACGTTGCAACTTCTCGAACTCAATCCTTTCCACCCTTCGCTGCGTCTGCACAAATTGAAGGGACGCCTCAGCGACCTCCACTCGGCATCCATCAACCTCTCGTACAGGATCACCATCGAGTTTCTGATCGAGGGCGCTACGATCATCCCCGTCGCCGTGGGACCGCATGACGATGTGTATTGAAGCGAACGGAAGACCCGTCTTAGCGGCAGACGGCGCGAAACCCATAGTTGTTGTCGGCGTATTCCGGATTGACCCAGTAGCTGTAGCCGCACCGCGCGCTGAACGCATTGTAGTCCCAGCTTCCGCCACGGATGAGCCGGTAGGATCCCAATGTGTCGTCGCACCACTCAAAGACGTTCCCCGCCATATCGTAAAGCCCGTATCCATTCGCAGCGAACGCGCCTGCGGGACTGGTGTAGGGTGGGCCGTCCGTCTCGTATGTCGGGTGATAGCCGCGTGTCGGGTTCGTGTCATAGGGGTAGGATTCGGAACTGCGATAGTTCGCCTGGCTATGCTGGATGGTATCGCCCCACGGAAAGCGCTTATCGCTCAACCCGCCGCGCGCGGCGTATTCCCACTCCGTGTTCGTCGGCAACCGATAGCCGGTGGCTAAATAATTGCAGTCCGGCGTAGTCCGACCGCTCCTGTAGACTTTAGTTCCCATCGTGTAGCACGGTGTCTTGCCATTCTTTTCGCTGCGGGCGTTACACCACTTCACACAGTCGTACCAGTTCACCGATTGCACCGGGTGGTTCGCCGCCTTGCCACTTCCGGCGTAGTCAAAACTGTACCCGTTCGTGACCGCCCACGTATATACCACGTCCCATTGCGTCTTGGACACCTCGGTGGCATCCATGTAAAAACGTACCGCATTGGTCAGCGAGTATGCCCCGGAGTCCGGATCCGTCCCTGTTTTGGTGCGCGCCGAGATCGAGACCATGCCGGCAGGCGAGCCCTCCTCCGTCGGAACGCCCTGGCGGCTACAACCCACCAGCAGACACAGCAGACCCGCCGCCATTCCCCATACTCTCTTGTTCATCCAGATCCTCCATCTGACAAGCAATCGCTTCTCGGCTGGCACCGCCACACAGGACAGCAAAAGAATCGCAGAATCTCCGACAGACGTCAAGCCCCCAGCCATTCTAATTATGGAGGCGCTTGCAAAACCTCCTGCGTCGGTTCTGCAAGCGCAGTATTCAGAAGCCAGAATTCAGTATTCAGAATGGGAACCCTCTCTCGGGCCGCGTGATCTCATATTCTGACTCCTGTATTCTGACTCCTGACTTCTCTCTTGCAAACACCCCGGAGGGGTTTTGCAAGAGCCTCTATGGAGATGGGACCATCGGGGTCGGGGTCGGGGTCGCTATCGATAAAACCGACGGAATTTCGACACCGATTCCGATACCGACCCCGACCCCGATGACTCAAGCGCCTCTCATCATTAGAATTGCTGGCGGCAGAGAGGCGGGCGTTGTATACTCTCTCCACATGACGTTACACGAACTGATCACGCAGGCGCCGAAGAGCGACATTCATGTCCACCTGGACGGATCGTTGCGTCTGGAGACTTTGATCGATCTGGCGCGGGAACGGGGCGTGGCGCTTCCCTCCCAGTCGGCGGCGGGGTTGCGGGAGCAGGTGTTTAAGCCGGTTTACCGCGACCTGACCGAGTATTTGCAGGGGTTTCAATATACCTGCGCCGTGCTGCGGGATGGCGAGGCCCTCGAACGGGTGGCGTGCGAGCTGGCGCAAGATGCGATCGCCGAGGGGGTGCGCTACATGGAGGTGCGGCTTGCGCCCCAGTTGCTCGTCACACGCGGACAGGAATTGGGCGGCGTGCTGCGATCCGTGGCGGCGGGACTGGCCCGCGCGGCGCGCGACTTCCGCGCCAGCGCGGCAGTGGTTTCCGGCGCGGACATGCCGTTCGTCTCCGGCATCATCTGCTGCGCGATGCGCAATTTCCAGCGGGGAATGAGCGGGTATTACGACGCCCTGCTCGACGCCTTCCCCAGTATGCCGCATAAGCAGATCGTCGCCCTCGCCTCGCAGGAGATGGCACGAGCCGCCGTGGCGAGCCGCGATTGCGATGGCCTCCCCGTCGTCGGCTTCGACCTGGCGGGCGAAGAGGCGGGCTATCGCGCCGGACACCATGCCGCCGCCTATCAAGAGGCCCACAGCCGGTTCCTGCGCAAGACCGTTCATGCGGGCGAGGCGTACGGCCCCGAATCGATCTACGAGGCGCTCACCCTCTGCCATGCCGAGCGAATCGGGCACGGCACTTGGCTCTTTGCCCCGGACCGGATCGCCAGCGCCGCCATCACCGACCGCGAGGGGTATGTCAACGCGCTGGTCGAATACATCGCCACGCGGCGCATCACGATCGAGGTCTGCCCGACGAGCAACCTGCAGACCATGCCTGAGCTGGGCGGCGATCTGGCCAACCACCCGGTGCGCCGGATGATCGAACGGCAGCTTCCCGTGGCGGTGGCGACCGACAACCGGCTGGTCTCACACACGACGGTGACTGCGGAACTCTGCCGTGTGGCCGATTGCTGCAAGCTCGACGCCGCTGGCGTGAAACGGCTGGTGCTCGCCGGATTCAAAGGGGCTTTCTTCCCCGGATCGTATGCAGAAAAAAGGGCGTTTGTGGCGCAGGCGGCCGCCCGGATCGAACGGCTGGCGCAAAGGAGTGGACATGGGAACAAGTGACGGATTGAGCGCGGCGCTGGCAGACGAGGTGCGCCGCCGGGTTTTTGAAGAACCCGGTTTTATGCGCCTGACGCAGGTCGCGCGTTACGGTGGCCGCGTGTCGCGCCTGAGTTTCCGGCCGGTTGAGCTGAAGACCGGGCGGGCGCTGCAGATGGAAACGGGCGACGCGGGACGAATCATCGTCTCTAATCTGGACGACGCCGCCGCGCACGCGGCCGTCGAGGAGGTCATCCTCCAGCCGGGCGCGCGTGAGCTGCACGTGCAGACGGCGACCGCCGACCTGCATATCCGCGTCACTCACAAGGGCCGGGAGCTGGTCTCCCGCAGCAAGCCGCTGGCGCGCGAGGCGGAGGAGGCCCTGCCGCACGACCGGGTCAAGCAACAGCCGCTGACCGACTTCGATTCCGGGCCACTGCTAAAGGCACTGGAGATCGCCGATGCCGATGGCCGGATCAAGGCGTCGATGCGGGGCAAGTACGACCAGGTCAACGCCTTCCTGCGGATACTGGACACGACGGTCACAGGCGGGGACGGGGACGATGACGAGATCGTCATCGCCGATTGCGGGTGCGGCAAGGCCTACATCACGTTTGCGGCCTATTTTTATCTGACGCACGCGCGGAAACGCTCCGTCAAGGTGCGCGGCATTGACCGTAATGTCGAGTTGATCACCGCCGCGCGCCGGCTGGCGGCCGATCTCGGCGTGAATGAGGATGTGCGCTTTGTCGCGGGGGAACTCGCCGACAGCACGCTCGACCTCCGGCCCAATCTGACGATCAGTCTGCACGCCTGTGACACGGCGACCGACGAGGCGCTGGCCCGCGCGGTCGAGTGGAAGTGTCCACGGATCCTTTGCGCGCCGTGCTGTCAGCATGAACTGAACAAGGGGCTGGCGGGAGGCGGAGCGATGAAGGCGGTGTTGCGGCACGGCATCTTGCGTGAACGGCTGGCCGACCTGTTGACCGACACCTTCCGCGCGCAGCTTCTGCGCATCCTGGGCTATCGCGTGAAGATCATGGAATTCGTCTCACACGACGCGACCGCCAAGAACCTGCTGCTCCGCGCCGAATACGGCGTGGCACCCGGTCAGGGCGACGCCGTCGCCGAATACCGGGCGCTTCGCGACCTGTGGCAGGCGGCACCGTGGCTGGAAAAACGTTTGGGCGAATCGGTCAGCCGTTTTCTCTGACCGGCCTAGAGGTCTTCGATGTTGACCGTGATGTCGTCTTTCCGGGTCGCTGCGACGGGCTTGGTCTCGGCGGCGTCCGACTTCACCGCGAGGGCACGGGTGGTCGGCAGATTGCGGTAAGGCACCATGAGCTGGATCGCGGCGAGACAGGTGTCCATCACCGGGCGGTCGGTGTCGGCGTCGGTGTTCACCCACCAGCCGATCTCCTGGGGCTTGCCCTGGGGATCTGTGTAGGCACCCTTCTCGATCTTCTGGGCGCGGACATAGAGCCGCCACAGCTTGTCCCACCACGACGTCCACCGCCTGCTGCCGTCGCCCGTGTGGAACTTCGCCTGGGTGGCGTAATAGTAATAATACTGGATGTTGCCGCCCAGCCCCTGGACGTCGCCCGTCAGGAAGGCGGGCGTCCACGCATCCATCAGGGCGAGCGTCGCGCGCGTCTCGGATTCGCCGCCCGCGCCCAGAAGCTGCAGGCAAAGCACCCCTGCGGCTGAGAGGCCGCCAGCGCCGGGCTTGTCATAGCCGAACCCCCCGCCGGACTGGTAGTTCTCGCGGAACCCCCGCACCGCCTTCTTCATGGCGGCGGCGAGGGCTGGCTTGTCGCGGTAGGCGTTGGCCAGGTGCGCGGCCTTGAGCGCCTGGGCGCACCAACTCATGACCGAAGTGTCGTTGCGTTTCGACCCCTTCATGTTGTAATCCCAGCCGCCCGAGGCGTTCTGCCCTGTGACCAGCGCCTGAATCGCCCGGTTGGCGGCATCCTTGATGTCGGGGTGCTGAATCATGCCGTAGGCCTCGCTCAGCGCATAGGCGGCGATCGGCAGCGAGTACTCATGGCCGTCGCTGTAATTGAAGCGGCCGTCGGCCTTCTGCGCGCCCATCAGGAATTGAACCCCGCGCTGAACCGTCTCGCCGAACTCGGAACTCGTTGCCGGCAGCTCGCTGTGCGACAGGAAGGTGAGCACGGCCAGACCCGTCATGGCCACCTTGTTCTTCGGCCAGGAGCCGTCGGCCTGCTGGTTCTTCTTGAGCCAGCGCAGGGCGCGCATCACCGCCCGTTCGGATTCCGTAACATCGATCGGCGTGTCATCTGTGATTATGGGCGGAGGATCGTGCCAGGGTTTGTTGGTCGAGATATTCACCCATACGTTGGTCTTGGGAGTCGGATTTTTAGGAGGATGCAGCGGGGGATCGCCGTGCGGCTTCCATTCCGGTAGCGGGATCGGTATCGGCGGCGGATCATTCCCCCCGAAGGTTTTGGGGCCATCATCCGGCGGCGGCTGGGGCGACTGAGGCGGCTGGGGCGGAGTCAACGGGGGCGGATCAGGAGGCGTGGAATCGAACGTGACCGTCAGCCCCGTGGGTTGAGGAGCGATCACATCGGCGGCTAGAAGGACGATCAGAACGACGGCGATGAGCGGGATGAACACCGCGCAGAGAGGCGCGGCCAGGCGCTGCGCTTCGAGGCGCGCCTCCTTGAATTCCCGTGTATGGCGCGGGCAACCAAACCCCCGGATCATCTTTTTGATCCGGGTGTAATAGCTGTCCTCGCGGAAGCGCTCATCGATCTCGGCGAGCGCCTGATCCTCTTTGGCGCGGATTGCGTCGACGTCGTCATTACCGGTGGAGTCAGCCATTTCGCCCTCCTTTCGGCGACGGCCTACAGGTCGCCGACGTTGACCGCAATGTCTTCATTGCCCTTCTTGGCACTGGCCGAGCCGGCCTTGGCGCTGGCGGCGTTGCCCGCGGTGCTGCCAAACTCATTCAGGATCGCGGCGGCCTGGGTGGTCGGCAGATTGCGGTAATAGACCATCAGTTGCAACGCGGCGAGGCAGGTGTCCATGACCGGGCGATCTCCATGCGCATCGTCGTTCACCCAGTGTCCGATATCCTGGGGTTTGCCGAGGTGATCGGTATAGACATCCTTCTCAATAATCAGCGCCTTCAGATAGCTTGGCTTCATCTTGGCGTTCCAGGACTCCCACGTTTTGCCGCCTTCGTGAAACTTGGCCTGGGTGGCGTAATAATAGAAATACTGGGTGGATCCACCGATGACACCCGTCAAAACGGGAGCATCCTTGGCGTCCTTGGCGGCAGCATCCTTGGCGGAGATCGCCGGCACCCACGGCTCCATCAGTTTCAACGTGGAGCGCACCTCGGGGCCCTTTTCAGCCCCGAGAAGCTGGAGGCAGAGCGTGCCGACTGCCGAGAGGCCGCCGGCGCCCGCGCCCACATAACCAAACCCACCGCCTTCCTGATAGTTACACTGGAACCCCTTGATCGCCTTCTTGAGCGCATTCTTGAGCGCCACTTCGAGGGCCGGTTTGTTGGTGTAGACGTTGGACAAGTGTGCGGCTTTGAGCGCTTGCGCGCACCATCCCATGTAGGAGGTGTCATTACGCTCTGCCGGCTTGACTCTATAGTCCCAGCCACCCGACACATTCTGGCCGGTGATCAGCACCTCGATGGCCTTTCCGGCCGCCTCCTTGACATCCGGATTACTGGTCATGCCATAGGCCTCACACAGCGCGTAGGCGGCCATCGGCATCGCATATTCGTTGCCATCACTATTGGTAAAACGCCCGTCGGGCCGCTGCGTGCTGATGAGATAGTCTAGGGCCTTCTTGACCGTCTCGCCAAATTCGGGGTACTGGGCGCCGGGCCTCTCGCCATGCGCCAGAAAAGAGAGGAGGGCCAGTGCCGTCATGGCGGGTTTGACCTTGTTCCACGAGCCGTCGGCATTCTGGTTCTTCTTGAGCCAGCGGAGGGCGGCCATCACCGCCGCCTCGGTCTTGGGGTCGCCGCCGAACTTGGCAATCAACTTGCCTCGCATGCCCGGATCCCGCGTCGAGCCGAAGATGCCGCGCATGATCACGGGGCTCTTGACCTGTAGAACCGTATCCACGGATGCCGGCTGCTGGGTCACGGGCGATGCGGTGGTGGTGGTGATCGGCGTGTCAATGGGCACGGTCACATCGGTTTCGATCTGAATGTCGGTCTCGATGGGGTCCGTTTCGATCAGCTTTTCCTCTTCCTTTTCCAGCTCCTTGACCTCCTTG
Source organism: Kiritimatiellia bacterium (assembly GCA_044343885.1). Lineage (GTDB taxonomy): Bacteria > Verrucomicrobiota > Kiritimatiellia > RFP12 > JAAYNR01 > VGWG01. The sequence continues at coordinate 19,785 of JBIJDW010000003.1, read as the reverse complement.
GTCTCCAGAATCTTGACCTCGACCTCGTAGGTGTTGCTGATCTTGCCGGTGGCCAGAACGGCCATGAGCACAATCGAAACCAGCGGGATCATCACCGCACAGGCCGGTGCCGCGAGGCGTTGAACCTCGATGCGGGCCGACTTGAACTCACGGCTGTCGCGCGGGCAGCCAAACCCGCTGATCATTTTCCTGATCCGGGTGAAGTAGCTGTCCTCGTTGAACAGATCGTTGATCTCTTTAAGCGCCTGATCCTCTTTGGCGAGGATTTCGTCTTTGATCGGATCGTTCATGGTGATCTCCTTCGAACCCGAACAGAGGACCTGTTTGGGCTCACATACTGAAGATTGCCAGATTCGTTAGTTGTAGTTTATGACAAATATCCAAAGTTTGCACTAAATATTTGTGGGGCGAGTCGGGGGTGCAGCGGAGTACCACGCTCATCGTCTTGTCATTTTCGGCGAAGTCGGCCAGCCGCTTCTCCAGAAGCGCCTTGGAAACGGGGGTGCCGCGCCAGATAAACCCCGTCTTGTTGATCTCGATGTTCAGCACATTGGGTTGCACTTTGGGATCGCTAAAGGGATCGGCCGCCGGCGCGGAGGCGGAGAGCATGGAGTAGATGTCCTCCTGCTTGATGGTGACGATGAAGAAGATCAACAACTGGAACACGACGTCGATCATCGGCGTCATTTCAAGCTGGGGCTGGTCGTTGGTGATGCGTCGTTGTCTTTTGGCTTTCATGCATCAGCCTCCTTTCTTCTTCCCCGTGTGATCATAGATCGCCATAAACGACAGCTTCCAGATGCCGGCCTCGGTGCAGACCGACATGACGCGCCTGACTTCCCGGTGCGGCACCCGGTGATCGGCCCGGATCAGGACCGGGAAGTTGGTGTTGCGGTTTTTGTTGACGCGCCTCGCCAGAATGTCCCGCAACCCAGACTCACTCATCGGCGCGTTGTTGATCGAGATGCGGTACCCGCCGACGAAGGGTAGTCTGCGCCCCACCTCGATGATCAGCGTTTGCGGGGGCATCTCCTTGACGATCGCGCCGTGCCGGCCATCCTCCAAGACGATATCCTCGTACACGTTGTCGGTCATCTTCATCGTGACGACGAAAAAGATGATCAACTGGAACACGACGTCGATCATCGGCGTCATGTTCAGATCGCAGCCGGCGGATCGGACTTTTCTAACTTTTCCCATCTCCGCACCTCAATCGTTCACGACCTCGACGTTGCGCAGATCCTTGATCAGCTCCATGGTCATGGCCTCCATGCGGAGGACGAGCTTGTTGGCATTGTTGCGGATGCCATAGTAGAAGGTGATGGCCGGGATGGCGACGACCAAGCCGCCGGCGGTCGTCCACAGCGCCTGGGCGATGGCGAGGGCCAGCGCGCCGACGTCGGGGGCCGCCGTGGCGATATTGCCGAAGGCCATAATCATGCCTTGCACGGTGCCGAGCAGCCCGAGCATCGGCGCGAGGTTGGCGCAGACCGAGATCCAGGTGAGGCGCTGCATCAGCCGTTCCGTCTCGAGATCGGCCGCCGTGCCGACGCTCTCTTGGATGATATCGTAGCCTTCCTCGACGTGCGAGAAACCGGCCGACAGGATGTTGGCCATCGCGCCGGGCTCGCTCTCGCAGGCTTTCAGGGCCTTGAGCACATCCCCCTCGGCCATGGCGCTCTTGACCTGGTCGATCAACGTGCCGGGCAGCATCTTGTTGGGACGCACGAGGATCGAGCTATCCACGATGAAGTAGATGGCCGCCGCGCCGCTTCCGAACAAAGCAACCCACAGCAGGAAGCCCAGGATTCCCGATCCCATCATGATGTCGTAGAAATTGGTGGCGCTCCGCTTTCTTGCTGCGGTGACCGGTGCGCCGCTCGAGGCATCGACGATCGGCGCGCTTTCAAGCCCTGCGGGCGCGCCAGCCGCCGGGGCCGCAGCCGGGGCCGCAGCCGGGGCCGCCTCCGGGGCCGCCGCCGCGCCTTCTTGGGCCACCAAAGCCGGGGCGCCCAGCAGCGTCGCAAGCATCACCGCATTCATCACTAGTTTCTTCATGGTATCCTCTCGCCTTTCGTCGTTCGGCCTTATACCGACTTCGCGTTGTTACCCCTGCGTCGTGTGCCGGGCGCCCCGCCCAGCGCTCTCAAAAGTATCCACCGGCCACCCGAGGCGCTTGCCAAACCTCCTTCGTCGGTTCTGCAAGCGCCGTATTCAGAAGCCAGAATTCAGTATTCAGAATTGGAACCCTCTTACCGGCAACGTGTACTACTGTTCTGACTCCTGACTCCTGACTTCTGACTTCTCTCTTGCAAACACCCCAGAGGGGTTTTGCAAGAGCCTCTCCCGTTCAGGGCTTGCCAGCCCATTCGCTGCCCGGAAAATCCTTGCGGATCGTCTCACGGCGCTCCTGCGCGCGGGCCGTCATGCCCAGTTTCTCCAGACTTTTGGCGGCCTTGTAGTTCGCTTCGGGCTGGATCTCCTTGACGGTGCGGTAGAGCGTGACCACCCGCAGGTAGCCGTCCTTCAGCGCCCGGATGTGGACGTCCTGCGTGTCGCCGTCCTTCAGGATCAAGTCACCGCGAAGGAGAAGCGCGGTCGCCGAGGCCAGACGATTGCCGCTTTTCACGGCCATCACCAGCAGGTCGTCCAGTTTCGACGTGCGGTTCTCGCGCAGCAGGGCGCGCCAATACACCGTGGCCAGATCGCCGAGATAAGCGGCCTCGGGCCGGACGGCGGTGATTTTTTCAATCGCCCGTATCGCATCGGCGCCGTTGTTCGCCTGCAGATAGGCCTCCGCCAGCCAGCGGGTCGCCTCTTCGTCGTGCTGCAGCATAAAATAGTCCGTGGCCAATTTAGCCAGCGTCGCGATGGCATCCGCGCCCTTGTTCTCCCGGACCGCCTTGATCGCCGGATCCAATTCTTTAGGTCTGACCACCGACAATTTCACCACATCGGACGGCAGGATGGTGACATCCACCCCTTTGTCGGTGAGCACGTAGGATTTGTTGCTGCTCTGCCAGCGCAACAGTCCGCTCCGCGGGCCGCCTTTCAGCACGAGGGTCCCTTGAACCTGTGCCCGGGCCTCCGGGGCGATCGACAACACGGCGAGCGCGGCGATGATCAGCGCGCAGCCACGCAATTGCATCTGTTTCATGTTGGGCACTCCTTAAATCCTATCCCTTATTTATTGGACGCCAGCTCGATGTTCGCCTGATTCAACCACGTCCGAACCTGGGCCGCGTTGGGGCTGCTGGCAAAAGCGGCCAGATACTCCGCGCACGCATCGGCGGCTCCCTGGAACTTCTTGTGCTCCAGCTCAAGCGGGATGCTCAGCAGGTAGGCCTGTTCGAGCACGGGGTCGGAAACGGCGCTCCCGGGAGGAGTCGCATAGATGAGCTGCTTGAAGGCCACGATCGCCTGGCCGCGGGTGATGCCGGCCTGATCATTGAGGCCCAAGGCTTTTTCGGCATTCAGCTTGCGGATCATCGTCCGGCCGACCTGAATATCGAGCGCCATCATGTCCTTGTTTTCTTTGCGGTAGGCGCGGACGACCTTGAACGCCTCCACGGCGCGGGTGAACAGTTTCTGCCGCCGGCCGTTGTCCTTCTCGGTCTCGCCCTCGGCGCTCGCCGCGTCGGCCAGCATCAGGTAGGCATCGACCACGAGCACCGAATTGGTGTAGGTCGCGACAAACGTGTCGAGTTCCGCGCGCGCCTCGGCGTATTTCTTCATGCCCACGAGCGCCTGGGGCCGGCCCAGGCGGGCCTGCACCTGTAGCGCGGGATCCTGGGTCACGGTAATCACCCGGGCGAACCCCTGCAGCGCGCTGTCGAAGTCGCCCGCATCCACCAGGGCGCGCGCCGCCATGAGGAGCTGATAATCGGGGTAGCCATCGGCGCCCGGACCCGTGAACATCTCCTTGTATTTGGCGACCGCCTCGCTGCGCAGCCCCATCTCCATCAGGCTGGCGGCGAGCATCGGCACCGAGCTGCGGGCCTCCTCGGAAGCGGCGTAGTCCTTGCGCAACCGGGCAAACACATCCTGCGCCTTTTCGGTCTCTTTGAGGACGGTGTACATCGTGCCGACCCGGATCAGGGCATGGGGCGCATACTGCGACTGGGGAAACTCCTTCACAAAGGCCAGATAGGTATCGATCACCTGGGGCCGGAGTTTGACCACCGTCTCGGCGGGCGCGACGACCTGGGCCAGGCAGGTGGCCTTCTGCAGGATGGCCTGCTGGCGGATCAGAACCGCCAGATTCGTGTCGATGGCGACGGTGGCGGGTATTGCGGCGAGGTCTTTCAGAACCTGAGTGAACGCGAGGGCGGCGCGGATCAACTGCTCCGACCCCGCGACGCGCTCGACGTCGTTCGTGGCGGCGCGGACACGGGCCAACGCGATCGTCCGGTTGGCCTGCGCGAGACGGGCGCGGGTCGCGGTAATGCCCAGGCCCGGTTTTTCCGTCTTGAGCAGATAGGCCATGTAGGTGTCGAGGGTGGCGATCTCGTTGGTGTAGTTTTGCCGCTGGTTGTGAAGGGTGGCGATCCGGCTCAGCGTTTCACCGTAGTAGGCCGACGCGGGATAGGAATCGACCAGACGGGTGTAATAGGCGAGCGCCCCGGCGGCGTTTCCGCCTTTGGCGGCCTGCTCGCCGAAACTCAACAGTTTCAGCGGCGCGTCGGGATGGCTGGTGAAATTGCTGAAGAAGAGCTCATAAGCCTGGTTCCGTTTGTCGGCCATCTGTTTTTCGCCCATCAGATCGGCCAGCCGCTGCACCTCGCTGCCCGCGTCCAGGGCATAGGGCGACAGGCAGAACCGCTCGGCGAGATGCCCGGTGACCGTGGCGGCGAGCAATTCATTGTAGCCATCCTCGCCCCGCACTTCGAGGCAGGCTTTGGCCAGCTCGCCCAGGGCGGGCACGGATTCGGCCGTGTCAGGGAAGTGATTCAGAACCACCAGGAACACCGGGATGCTCGCCGCAAACTGGTTATTGGCGAAGAGCTGGCGGGCCTCCTGAACCTGTTTGCGCCGCATCCGGTCAAGAACCTCGTCCGTGAACACGGGTTTGAGTTCCACCTTGAAACGCTCCAGTATAAAGGCGCGTATCCGTTGCTCGCGCTCGCCCGCTTCCAGCGCCCATTGGCAGTCGGGGAATTGGCCGATGACGTTGACCACGTGGTTATAGGCGCCGTTGGACTTGCGCTTGCCGTCGGGGCCGCGCTCGCCGAGCAGCAGATTTTTGATCAGTTCGTTGTCGCCGGCGGGGTCCTTGGCGATCTTCATCGCCTCATCATCGAGCATGACGGCCAGCAGAAAGCGGCATTGGGCCATGGGACTCAGCCTCACGAGGCCCGTGGCCCCCTCGTCCCGCTCCTGGGCGACCAAGCCATCGTGGATCTGCTGCAGCACGTCCCGGTATTCATCGATCAACGACTGCGCCCGCGATGTGTTGCCCTTCAAAACCAGACTATGCGCCTTGATGACGATCGCCTTGCCAAACCACATATCCTGATCCCAGAGGAGGAGACCCGCCAACTTGTCGGCCTCGGCGAGGAGCGCGTCCTTCGTGCCCTTGACGGTCTCGGCTTCGGCCAGTTTGACGCACAATTCGGCCGTATCGGCCTGCACCTGACGCAGCGCCTCGTTGGGTAGTTTCACCAGCAACAGCCGCCGGTAGGCGTCGAGCGCCCGTTTCTCCAGCCTCGCATCTAATAGCATTTGAGGCAATTTGTAGGCCGCATCGAGATAAAACGACTCCACCTCGGGCGTGGGCTGCGGAAATTTCTTGAAGAACCCCTCGTAAAGTTCGAACGCCTGGTCGCTGCGGGCGAAGGCGTAGAAGCCATCGGCCAGCGCCAGTTTCATCACCCACGCCTCGGCACCGTCCGGATTGGCGTGACGGGCAATCAAGGCCCGGACTTTCTCGAACTCGCCCTGTGAGAGCATGCCGCGCAATTCCAGAATTTTGAGCGCAATCGCTGCATCGGGATACCTCTTTTTGAGGTCCTCGATCACCCGCGCCGCAAAATCGGGCATCCGCAGATCATCCTGCAATTGACGGATATACTGCGTCTCCTGAGCGATAAACGCCTCTTTCGCGGGGTCGCCGGTCTGCGCGGACGCCGAAACAATCAGCAGCGCCGCCACGCCGATCACCGATCCTAGGCCGCCTACAGATGTACGCAGAGGTCCATTCATAAGAATGTCTTTTTACACTAAATCATCCGCGAGCGTCAATCTGTTTTATTGGAAAACTTTTTTTACGGGGTTTCCTCTTTTTCTTGTTGCATGATCTAGTGGTTTTGCGCTACCTTTAAAACCGACTCGACGTGTAAGGATCACAGAAACGTGAGGATGCCATGGGAAAAGTCCTGAGGGTGTTGATTGTCCTGATTCTGGTTATTGGCGCCGGCGCGCTCTTCTTGGAGTTTCAAATCAGCGGCATGCGCGAGGCACTGGTGGGCCGGACGCACAAGTTCGCGGATGCCATCAAGCGTATCGCCGGTACCATTGAGGCGGAGCCGCCGATTGACATGCCTGCGCGATCCCTCCCGGAACGCGACATCTCACCGGTGACCGCCGACGAACGTCCCAACCCGGACAGGAAGACGTTCTGGAGCACCTATCCCTTCCAGCTCGAACAGGATAATCTGAAACCGCTGGATTACAATACCGACGCGATGGCCAAACAGATGCGTCAGTATTATTTCGAGGAGCTCGACACGGCGAAGGGCTCGCTGGTGCGGACGCGCGATCCGCACGACCCGCGCAAGTACGCGACCAGCGGCAAGGGTACCCTGCAGGAGGCCTTGGATAATCTCTTCATCCGCGCCAAGGCGCAGAACGAGACGCTCAACTTGACCCGCGCGCAGCTGAAAAAGACTGCGGAAGAGCTGGTCGATCTGATTAACGAGTTCAATCGTCTCAAGCAGGACGGGCGCATCGACAAGAAGTCGCTCGACGAACGACTTGCGGAAATCACCCGCCTCGCGGGTGTGGTGGCTGAGCGCGATGCCAAGATCAAAAAGTTGGAAGCGCCAGTCACGGAGCTGGAGATCGAAGAGGCTCGGTTGAAGGCCGAAATCGTAAGCCTGAAAGAAACGATCCTCGGCAATGAAACGACGATCGACTCACTGACAAGGAAGATCGAAGAGCTGGGGGGATTGGTCGTCAAAAAACCGCCACTGGAGGGGACGAATATGAACCCCGTCGATAATCACGATAATATGCTGACCCCCGGTGACAAAGGCAAAATCGTCGCCTACGACGACAAACTTAAGTTCGTGTTGATCGAGTTGTCGCCCGCGTTTATGAAGGAGCTGCTCGGCCAGAATCTTGATCAGGCGCTGCCACAGGTTGAGATGATGGTCCGGCGACCCGGATTGAAGACTGCCGCAGGCGATTTCATCACCCGCATCCGCCTCCGTCAGGTCTTCCGCGACCAGGCGCTTTTTACTGCCGATGTCCTCACCGATTGGCAACAGCATCCCGTGGAGAAGGGCGATGTGGTTTTCTTCTAAGAGGCTCTTGCAACACCCCTCTGGGGTGTTTGCAAGAGAGAAGTCAGAATTCAGAAGACAGGAGTCAGAATAATAAGACACGTTGCCCATGAGAGGGTTCCAATTCTGAATACTGAATTCTGGCTTCTGAATACTGCGCTTGCAGAACCTACGAAGGAGGTTTTGCAAGCGCCTCCTAAGGTAGCACCACCTGCGCGCCTCTGGGCAGGCATGGCCCTGATCGCGCTGTCGGCCCTGCTGTCGGGTTGCATGAGCGACGCGCACGAGGGCGACCTTCCGTGGTCGCCTACCGCGACGTGGGAGGGAACTCCCGCCCTTCCCGGCGGCATGATGAACCCGTGAGGGAGAGATCCGTCGGGTCGCCGGCCTGCGGCCGGATGGAATAAAGGATGAGACTGGCGAACGCCCAACATCCAACATCCAACGCCCAATATCCAACATCCCCGGTGCCTAATCGGCCGGCGGGTACAGCCGAACCAGGCGGCAGACGTAGCCATAGTCGCGCAGCACCTGCCAGGGGGAGAGGGTCGGAAAGCCACGCTTGACGTTCAGCGCGCCGACCTCGTACAGGTGCCGGTGCTGCCACAACACCGCCGCGTAGGCGCCGCGCAGGCTCATCTTCCCGTCCCATATATGGATCGGCTCGGCGCCAGCACCGTTGACTTCGATGATGGTGAACGCCTCCCCCCGTTGCAACTGTTCCAGCGAATCGTAGCGGATGTCGAATCGGCCGTAATAAAACTCGCCCAACGACCGGGCGATGCCATCAAACACCTCGGACATTCCGGGTGTGATCGCGTGGTTGCCGTTAATGAAGACCGTCCCCTGCGCATGGTTACCAGCGAAGTTGAGCTGACGCACCTCGCCCGCAGGCAGAACGTCGTCCAGTATCCCCTTCTGTTTGGCGAAATAGACACGCGCCAGTTTGCGGCAGCGGTTGTCGGCCAGAATCAGTTGCCGCAGCGTGTGGATGCCGTCGCCGGTTACGTTCGGAAATGCCTTAAGTCCCAGCGACACGACCTGTCCGTGCGCCTCGCCGGGCTTGCGCACATAGAGCACGCCCGCCTCGTTCGGCCGGGTGATGAGCGTCTGCATAATCACGGCCTGTGTCTTGGGGAACTGCCGGAAATAGGCGAGCAGCTCCGCCTCGCCGCCCATCCGCTTGACGCCGACGCCGCGCTGGCCGATGTCGGGCTTGGCCACCAGCGGGAATCCGACGCCCTGGGCCGCGAGCGCCCCGCACGCCAGCGCCAACCGTTCCTCGGCGGTCTGATGTTGGGCGATCGGCGGCGAGACCGCCACCCGGCCCAGCCAGCGCGCGGCAACCTCCGGCGGGAAGAGCGCGTATATCTGCTGCTTCGACTCCCGCACCAGCCCCGAGGCGTACATGCACGGGTTGCTGGCCATGGTCACGCGCAAGCCGCGGAAGCGGATCGCCAGATAGACGATGTAGAAGAGCACGGGAAAGTAAAACACCCAAATCGGCCAGAACTCAAAGAAGGTCGTGGGCGTCTCGTGTTCGATCAGCGCCTCGACATCCGGAATCGCCGCCTCCTCTTTCAGCCGATGACGCCGGGCAATCACGATGTTGAGCATCACCACGCCCGCCAGCACCGCGATCACCACACCCACCCGCAGCCAGGTGTTTTGCAGATAGGGCAGCATGGCCGAGCCGGCCGTCATCGCTACGGCCAGATAGATGGTGGTCTGCAGGAACGACGCCAGTGTGACCAGCAAAAGAAACCGCCAGAACGGCGCGCCCAGCATCCCCGCCGCCACGAAGGTCACCGTCCGCGTCCCCGGCAAAAACCGCGCCATGAAAATGGCCTTGACCATGTGGCCGCTGAAATACTGCTCGGCCCACAGCAGTCGGGGGCGGCTGATCCAGTTGCGCTTGAAGACCTGCTTTGAGGCAAAACGACCCGTCAGATAAAGCGCGAAGTCGCCCGATGCGATGCCGAACGTCAGCGCCGTCAACACCACCTGCCAGTGCATGTCGCGGGAAGCCGCCAGCATGGCGCATCCGATGCTGACGCCATCCTCAAAGATCCACGTTCCGGCGCCCGCCACCAGCCCTTGCAGACAGGTGTTGTTCTGAAGCGTATCCAGGACGGTCCAAAACCACTCGGTCAGCACGCTTCACACCCCCTTCGCCATCAGACGACTTTCCGTTTCAGCGCGACCACGCACGGCTGGCCGTTGAGATCGGCCGCCGTTCCGACCGCCTCCGCCACCAGCCGCAGCCCGACGCACAGCGTCTCGCCGCAGATGGTGTCGCGGTGCGCCTCCAGCGCCGCGTGCACGGCGTCGGAGCCCGACACCTCCAGCGTGATCCGGTCGGAGATGGCGAGCTCGGCCTCCTTGCGCAGCCCCTGCACCGTGGAGACGAATTCGCGGGCAAGCCCTTCACGCAGCAGCGCCTCGTCCAGCGCGGTTTCCAACGCCAAGGTTAGCGCCCCCTCGTTGGCTACGGTAAGCCCCTCGCGTTCTTCCCGCTGCACCAGCACGTCATCGGACGTCACCTCAACCGCTCCTTCGCCATCGCCCAGATCGAGCGTGTGGCCCCGGCCCTCGGCCAAGGCCGCCAGCGCCGCCGGCGGCAGGGCGGCAATGGCGTCGGCCGCCGCCTTCATCCGTTTGCCCAGCCGGCGGCCGAGGGTCTTGAAGTTCGCCTTGGCCGTCAGCCGCACAAACGCCAGCTCGTCGGCGGCAAAGACGACCTCCTTGACGTTGAGCTCGTCGGCGATCAGGCCCGCCATGGGCCGCAGGTCATCGAGCTGCGCGGCATCGGCGCTGACCAGCGTCGCCCGCGCCAACGGCTGACGCACCTTGAGGTCGCGCTGCTTGCGCAGGAAATGGCCGAGGTTCACCGCGCTCTGCGCTTGCGCCATGCGCCGCTCGAGCGCCTCGTCGCGCACCGCCGCGTTGGCCTCGGGGAAGTCGCACAGGTGGACCGACTCGGGCATCCCCGCGCCGCGCAGGTTGCGGTAGATCGCCTCGGAGATGAACGGCGTGAAGGGCGCCGCCACCTTGCAGAGCTGCACGAGCACATAGCGCAGCGTGCGGTAGGCGTAGAGCTTGTCGGCATCGTTCTGCGACTTCCAGAAGCGGCGGCGGGAGCGGCGGATGTACCAGTTCGTCAAATTATCCACGAACAACACAAACGGCCGCACCGATTTTTGCAGGTCGTAGGCGTCCATCGCGGCGGTCACGTCGGCGACCAACGTCTCCAGCGACGAGATGATCCAGCGGTCGAGTTCGTGCGGCGAGTCGGGCGCGGCCAGCGTCTCCTCATAAAACCCGTCGACCGTCGCGTAGGTCACAAAGAAGCTGTAAGCATTCCACCAGGGGATCAGCAGGTCGCGCAGAATCTGCTTCACACCGTGCTCCGAAAAACGCAGGTTCTCGGCCCGGACTACCGGCGAGTGGATCATGTAGAGGCGGATGGCGTCGGCGCCGTAGGTGTCGAGAACATGGGTCGGGTCGGGGTAGTTCTTGAGCCGCTTGCTCATCTTCTTGCCGTCCTCGGCAAGCACCATGCCGTTGACCACCACGTTCTCGTAGGGGGCCTTGTCGAAGAGCAGCACGCCCAGCAGGAGCAGGTAGTAGAACCAGCCGCGGGTCTGATCCAATCCCTCGGCGATGAATTGCGCCGGAAACACGTGGGCCAGAGCGTCGGCCTGCTCGAAGGGGTAGTGTTGCTGAGCGTAGGGCATGGCACCCGACTCGAACCAGCAGTCGAGCACCTCCGGCGTGCGGCGGTAGGTCTTGCCGTCGCGAACGATGAGGATCGCGTCAATCACGTGCTTGTGCAGATCCGTCACCCGTTGCCCCGAGAGCGCCTCCAGCTCGGCGACCGAGCCGACGCAAATGCAGTCGGCGGGATCAGCCTCGTTGACCCACACCGGAATGCACGAGCCCCAGAAGCGGTTGCGGCTGATGTTCCAGTCCTTGGCCTCGCGCAGCCAGTTGCCGAACCGCTTCTCGCCCACATAACCGGGCGTCCAGCGGATCGCGGCGTTGGCGGAGACGAGGCGGTCGCGCACATCCTCCACGCGGACGTACCACGCCTCGATGGCGCGCTGGATCAGGGGGGTGTCGGTGCGCTCGCAGAACGGGTAGCTGTGGACCAGGGTGGTCTGATGAACCAGCTTGCCGGCCTCTTTGAGCTGACGAATGATCGCCTTGTCCGCATCCTTGCAGAACGTCCCCGCGTGTTCCGGGACGCGGTCGGTGAAGCGGCAGTTCTCGTCAAGAGGATCTGCCAGACCAATCCCCGCAGCGGTGCAGACTCGAAAATCGTCCTCTCCGTAGGCGGGGGCCTGGTGAACCAGACCCGTGCCGTCTTCGGTGGTCACGTAGCCGTCGTTCAGAACGCAGAAGGCGTTCGGTTCGCCGGCGAAATAGGGGAAGAGCGGCTCGTAACGCCAGCCGTCGAGAGCGCGGCCGGGGAGCCGTGCCACGACGGCGAAATCGGCGGCGTCCTTGTAATAGACGGCCAGCCGCGTCTCGGCGAGGACATAGACGGCACCATCCTTCAGATCGCGCACCGCCAGATAGTCGATCTCCGGGCCGGCGCAGATTGCCAAATTGGAGGGCAGGGTCCAGGGGGTCGTTGTCCAGATGAGCAGGTAGATCGAGCCGCCCCACGCCTCGGGCGCGCCGGACGTCACACGCGCCCGGACGGTCACGGCCGGATCCTGCACATCCTTGTAATTGTTTCCCGCCTCGAGGTTGCTCAGCGGCGTGTTGAGCTTCCAACTGTAGGGGACGATCCGATACGACCGGTAGATGCGCCCCTGATCCCAGAGTTGCTTCACCACCCACCAGACCGACTCCATGAACGCCGCATCCATGGTTTTGTAGTCGTTGTCGAAATCGACCCAGCGCCCCATGCGGGTAACGGTCTTGCGCCACTCGGCCACGTATCGCAGCACCATGGACCGGCACTGCTCGTTGAAGGCGGCGACGCCGGTGGCGCGGATCTCCGCCGCACCGCTGACGCCCAGCGCCTCCTGGGCGAGCGCCTCGATCGGCAGGCCGTGGCAGTCCCAGCCGAAGCGGCGCGCCACGCGGCGGCCACGCATGGTCTGGTAGCGCGGCACAATGTCCTTGATCGTCCCGGCCAGTAGATGGCCGTAATGGGGCAGTCCCGTAGCGAAGGGCGGCCCGTCGTAAAAGACATAATCCCGGCCGTCCGGATTGCGTTCCAGGCTCTTCTTAAACGTGTCGTGAGCCGCCCAAAACGCGAGCATCTCGCGCTCCATCGCCGGGAAATCCGATTTGTTCGATACCGGTTGATACATAATAACCTCTTACAAAGAAAGGCACAGCATACCGAAAGATGCGGCGAAAAACAAGCGTCGCGTGGACCCGGGCGTAATCCTGGTTTGCACACCCGCGCTGATCGGTTGTATAGTACGTAGGTATTACCCATTGAAATGAGTACTGAATGAGTTACTATATCCCCATGCCCCTCCAAACCCCCTATTCCCGTGACGCCTGGCTCGCGCTCCTGCACGACCTTTTCGGCCCCGCCGCCGCGCTCTTCGCCCGGCCCGCCCCGATCCCCGACCCGGCCTTTGCGATTGTGGGGGGCGAGCCATGAGCGCCGTGCCGGGCAGCGGCGTAAACGCCCTGCACAGGACTGGAGAGGCGCAAGGCGTATCCGGTCCTGCGCACCCCGTTCACGGGGTGTTTCAGCACAGCATGCTCCGCCGTTGTTTCAACCACGACTACCGCGATCCCTTCTTCTACATGGTCACGATCACCACGCATGAGCGCCGGCCGTGGTTCGGGGTCTGCGAAAACAACGCCTGCACACTCAACGCCGACGGCTGGCTGGTTCACAACCTCTGGCACCGCATTTCGCAGGACTACCCCCGGATCGCCCTCTCCACGCTCTGCATCATGCCCGACCACCTCCATGGCATTCTCCATGTCACCGAGCGCATGGAGAAACCCGTCGGCGTTCCCATCCGCGCCTTCAAGTCGCAATGCACCAGCGCCCTGCGCGAGCGCCGCAACGACCCAACCCTTACGCTCTGGAACCCTGGCTACAACGACCGCATCGTGTGGCGTCGCGGCTCCTTGCGTGCCTACACGCGCTACCTCATGGACAACCCCCGCCGCTATTGCCTCAAAAAGGCGCACCCCGATTTGTTCCGCACGGTTGCCGACCTGCAACACCCATCGCTGCCGCCCGGTCCGCGCTGGGACGGATACGGCAACCGTTTCCTCTTGGACCGTCCTGAGAAGTTGTCCATCCGTGTTTCCCGCAAAGCTTCCGCTTGTGAGCTCGAGGCTTTACGCGAGGAGGTGCTGGCGGAAGCGGCGCAAGGCACGGTCATCGTCTCGCCTTTCATTTCGCCCGGCGAACGCGAGATCGCCACCGCCATTCTCGCCGCGCCGACCGGTGATGTCATCCTGATGAAGCCCGGCGGTTTTCCGCCGCTCTTCAAACCGAACGGGCGTTACTTCGACCTGTGCGTCCAAGGCCGCCTGCTCATCCTATCCCATCCTGCGGCCACCGTTCACGGCGACACGCCCCTCACCCGAGAGACCTGCCTCGCGCTGAACGCCGCATGCGCTCATATCGCCGAAAAGCAAACCACGGAGGACGATCAGTGAGCGATACCTAGACGCCGAGGTTGCGACGGTGGGGGGCAGGCCATGAGCGCCGGGCCGGGCAGCGGCGTAAACGCCCTGCACAGGACGGGAGAGGCGCAAGGCGTATCCGGTCCTGTGCGCCCCGTTCACGGGGTGTTTCAGCACAGCATGCTCCGCCGTTGTTTCAACCACGACTACCGCGATCCCTTCTTCTACAGGGTCACGGTCACCACGCATGCGAACTCTTCTTGAGAACGACCGCGCTCTGGGGTATACTACTCATGGTTAAGGGGCGGAAGGTGGGTATGGAAAAGAAGACGACAAACAGGGGGCGTATCGCCGGGGCGCCGGTCTCCGCCTGGCGGCGGCTGTACGATGTGGCCGACCATATCCGGGCCTTGGATCCGTGGCCGTGGATGACGCTCGGACACGTGTTCGGCGTCCAGCCGCACGGATCGGCCGGGCCGGGGTTCGTGCTTTTTTCGAAACAGGGCGATCCCGCGCGGTGCGCCGTCTCGATCTATCCCGGCTGGGCCGCCTTCCGCGACGCGATCATGAGCCATGCCCACCCGGACGGCCGCGCGCCGCTCGAACGGACGATTGAGGAGTCGTGGATGCGGCTGATGTTCCTGCCCCAGGCTGACCTGAGCCGGGGCGACCGCGCCGTGCTCGTCCGGCTCGGATGCGATCTGACGGAGGCGGACGAATTTCCGGCGTTCTGCAGTCAGAAGGTGGGGTATTTCCCAGACCGGCTCGGGCCCGCCGAAGTGGTCTGGCTCTCCGCCGTCCTCTATCAGGCCTACGGGATGGCCATGCGCGTCGAGGCGGCACCCGACCTCACCCAGGAGCGGCTGCCGCGAACCTTCTTTGTGCGGACGCAAGACGCGGCGGGCGACTGGCACGACTCTTGGATGGATGAGCCGGTCGCGCGCACCGACGTGGACGTGAGCATCGATCTCGACCGCGTGCGGCGGATCCGGCGCCACCCAGCCGACGCCACCGTGCTGCAGGCCGATCTGGTGCTTTCGCCGCTCAAAATGAAGAGCGCCGAAGACCACCGCTCCGAAGCGGTCTTTACACTGCTTCTGGTCAATGGCGAAACCCGCATGATCATCCGCTGCGACGCGTTGCAGGCGACCGAAGGGATCGAGGCGATGTGGGCGCAAGTGCCCGGCGTGGTGCTGAAGGGCATGGAGCAGCTCGACGCGCTCCCCGCCGCGATCGAAGTGCGCAGCGAACGGATGCTGAATGTGCTGCGTCCGCTCACCGAACTGCTCCCCTTCAAGCTCACGCGGCGAAACAAACTCGACGCCCTCGCCGTCGCGCAGGATTCGATGAACGAGCTGCTGCGTATCAAAACCTGACCACCTGCAATGAAAAAGACCGCGCCACCGGCGCGGTCTTTCTTTGTCTCATGAAACCAGTCGACACTCACGGTACGATAGCCTGTTCTGCGGCCGAATTATGATTGCTCGCGGTCGAAAGGCAGCCGACCAGCGGGGCGGCCACCGTTCCGCCCAGTGCATAGCCCACATTCCCCACTTTGCACACAGGCATCACTTCTCCCTTGACGAAAGGAGCGATACCGTTTGTCGTGGGCACTGCCGTCGCTGCTTGGTTCTCGGTCAACGCCCACTGGTCAATGCCGTCGTAGATCAGACGCTTGTTGTTTGCACAGGTGGTCTTCTGCGTCGTTGTACGAGCCTTGATCAGGTTCGGAACGGCAATAACCGCGAGCAACGCAATGATCGCCACGACGATCATGATTTCGACCAGTGTGAACCCTTTTCTGTTGAATTGCATGATGTGAGCCCTTCACTTTCTTGTTGTGTCTGACTAACCAGAGTCACGTGCTGTTATTTCCCGTCCGATTACCTCTTGCCCGACGCATCGTACGTCAGACCAGTCGAACTACGTTTGACTATAAGCAGTACCCGTGCCAAAGACAAGAGGAGGCGCTTGCAAAACCTCCGGTTTGTGCAAGCGAAGGGTTCAGGGTTCGGGATTCAGGAGAGGTTTCCGGCCTGAACTCTGTCATCCTGAACCCTGTTTTCAGGCACTTCAACGGATTTTTCAAGCGCCTCCCTGCAATGAAAAAGACCGCGCCACCGGCGCGGTCTTTCTTTGTTTCATGAAACCAGTCGACACTCACGGTACGATAGCCTGTTCTGCGGTCGAATTATGATTGCTCGCGGTCGAACGGCAGCCGACAAGCGGGGCGCTCACCGTTCCGGCCAGTACATAGACCGCATTACCCACTTTGCACACAGGCATCACTTCGCCCTTGACGAAAGGAGCGACACCGTTTGTCGTGGGCACTGCCGTCGCCGCTTGGTTCTCGGTCAACGCCCACTGGTCAATGCCGTCGTAGATCAGACGCTTGTTGTTTGCACAGGTGGTCTTCTGCGTCGTTGTACGAGCCTTGATCAGGTTCGGAACGGCAATAACCGCCAGCAACGCAATGATCGCCACGACGATCATGATTTCGACCAGTGTGAACCCTTTTCTGTTGAATTGCATGATGTGAACCCTTCACTTTCTTATTGTGTCTAAATAACCAGAGTCACGTGCTGTTCTTTCCCGTCCGATTACATCTTGCCCGACGCATCGTACGTCGAACCAGTCGGACTACGTTTGACTATACGCAGTACCCGTGCCAAAAGCAAGAGTAATATGTTTTGCGGTCGCCTGAGTGAGCCAGCGCCACTTAGAGGTGAATATTCACTTCTGGGAGCCCGTTATCGGGGCGACCGGGCGCACTTTATTGCAAATGTGAGAATGTGCCGCGTCAGAAACGAAAACGCACGGCATCAGAATTCTACTTGTATTCGCGCAATCGAGCTTCTACCATGGCGGCACGTTTACTGAAGCCATGACGGAGCATGCGGTGGTACGCCACCACGGAGCGCCTATGTTTAAAAGCATCCAGAAAGAGGTTTGGGCCTTTGATTGCGAATGGGTTCCCGACCCGCACGCGGGGATCGTCCTTCACGATCTGCCGCCCGCGACCCCTCCGCAGCGGGTGCTGGAGGCGATGTGGGCGCACGGAGGCGCCACAGCCGAAGACCCGACGCCGTTCCTGAAAACCGTCCTCTGCCGCGTCGTCTCGATCGCCGCCGTGCGCCGCCGCGTCGTCAACAACGTGCGCAAGCTCGACCTGCTCTGGCTGCCGCGCAAGCCCGACGACCCCGGGGAACAGACGGAGGTCTCCATCCTCTCCAAGTTCCTCGGCGCCGTGGGCAAGGCCAAGCCCCAGCTCGTGGGCTTCAACTCCCGCTCGTCCGATCTCAAGATCCTCGTCCAGCGCGCGGTGGTCAACGGCCTCGCCGTCCCGGACTTCTGCCGCCGTCCCGACAAGCCGTGGGAAGGGTGCGATTACTTCGCGAGGGACAACGAGTGGCACATCGACATGATGGAGATCCTCGGGAGCTGGGGCGGCAAGAGCACCGTCTCACTCAACGAAATCGCCCGGCTCTCCGGCATCCCAGGCAAGTTCGGCACCTGCGGCGACGACGTCGCCGGGCTTTGGCTGGCGGGCCGGTGGCGCGAGATCGTCGAATACAACTGCTTCGACGCACTCACGACCTACCTCGTCTGGCTGCGCATCGCCCATTTCAGCGGACTCTTCACCCCCGAACAGTACGCCGAGGAGGAGCAGGAGGTGCGTGACCTGATCTTCGAGCTGGCGGCTCAACCGGAAACCGCATTTGTTGAACGCTATCTAGAGGAATGGGACCGGCTGCAGGAGCTGCTGCCCGGAAAGTAAGGAGCGCCCATGGAAGACCCCGCCGCGATTGCCCGCCTGATTGACCACGCGCTGCTGCTGCCTAACCTGACGGCCGCCGAGCTTGAGACCGGTTGTCGCGCTGCCGCCGTGTGGCGCGTCGCTAGCGTCTGTATCCTGCCTCATGCCGTCGCCCGCTGCGCCGAGATCCTCAGCGGCAGCGGCGTCGCCACGAGCACGGTCATCGGTTTCCCGCACGGGGCCCACTTGTCCGTGATCAAGGCCGCCGAAGCCCGCCGCGCTTTGGACGACGGCGCACAAGAACTCGACATGGTGGTGAACATCTCCCAAGTGGTCTCCGGCGCCTGGCGCGAGGTCCACGAAGACATCCACGCCGTGCTCGCCGAAGTCCGCGAGCACGGGGCCTGGCTCAAGGTGATCTTCGAGACCTGCTACCTCGACGAGACGCAAAAGATCCGCCTCTGCGAGATCTGTTCGGAACTCGGCGTCGACTGGGTCAAGACCTCGACCGGCTTCGGACCGGCCGGCGCGACCGAGGCCGACGTCCGCCTCATGCGCCGACACAGCGCGCCGCAGGTGCAGATCAAGGCCTCGGGCGGCATCCGCGACCTCGCCGCCGTCGTCCGATTCCGCGACCTCGGCTGCTCCCGGATCGGCTGCTCCCGCACCGGCGCGATCTTGCAGGCCTGCGGAGGGGGCGCCGATTGAGTCTGTATCCGGCAGTTGAATTCACCACGAAGGCCACGACGTGCACGAAGCGATAAATGGACACCTCTACCTTCACACCCGCCACCTGGGCGCTTCTGTTTGCGGCGGCCTTTCTCCAGGGCCTCTCCAAGGGCGGCATGCCCGGAGTCTCCATCCTCGCCATCCCGCTGGTCGCCATGGTCATTCCGGGCAAGGCCGCGAGCGGGATGATCCTGCCCATGCTGATCTTGGGTGACGTGTTCGCGCTGGCCCACTGGCATCGCTCGGCGAGCTGGCGCGACCTGCGACACGCCCTGCCGTGGGCCGTGGCGGGCATTGTCGCGGGAACCGTGCTCCTCGGACGCATCGACGACCGCCTCATGCGTCCGATCATCGGCTGGATCGTCCTCCTGATCCTGCTGATACACGTCTACCGGCTCTACCTGGCACCCGGTAAGCCCGGCGCCAACCCGCTCGAACACCCACTGCGGCGACGGGCGCTCGCCGCCTGCATGGGCACACTGGGCGGATTCACCACCATGCTGGCCAACGCCGCCGGACCCGTGATGACGATGCACTTCCTCGCGAGGCGCCTTCCCAAGGAGACCTTCCTGGGCACCAGCGCCTGGTTTTTCTTCCTGATCAACTGGATCAAAGTGCCGTTCATGCTCCATCTCCACATGATCACCCTGCCTAGCCTGAAAGTGAACCTGCTCATGACTCCCGCCCTCCTGATCGGCGTCGCGTCAGGCGTCTTCATCGTGCGCCGCATCAACCAGCAGGCCTTCGACCTCGCCGTCACCCTCCTCACCGCTCTTGCCTGCGTGCGTTTGCTGCTGTAACTTGTGAGGCGCTTGCACAACCTCCTTCGTCGGTTGTGCAAGCGCCGTATTCAGAAGCCAGTATCCAGCATTCAGAATCGGAACTCTCTCACGGGCATTATGCTGACTCCTGTATTCTGACTCCTGACTTCTCTTGCGTCGTTATCAAGCACTTATCAACAGTTGATAACAAGTTTTTCATAAGTACATAACATGCTGCATCCTAGATATTTACGATGTTATTAATATGTTCACAACCTGTAAGCTTGCAGAGTGTTGATAAGATGATGATAACTCGTTCTTGATTTGTAGGCCCGATATCGGCGATAGTGTGCGCCTACGAAATCTATGGAACGTTTATCTCCAGAACTGGCGGGGCGGCTGCGTGATGCGCGGCGCG
>JBIJDW010000343.1:0-3692 GCA_044343885.1 Kiritimatiellia bacterium | reverse complement strand
CGCGGCGGCGGTCCCCCGACGGCTCCGAACATGCGTTTGCCGATCTGCCCGATGCACTCGCCGCGCCTGCGGCGCCGGATGAGCAGTGGCGGGTCCACTTCCATGTGCCGCTGTTTTTCGAGGGCTTTGGCGACTTGCGCTCCACGCAGCACCTGTTTACCCCGCGCTTCGCCCAACTCATCGCCGCAGGTGCCACGGAGCATCTGGAGATTGAAACCTACACGTATGGCGTGCTTCCCGCTGATCTGGCGACCGGAGATTTGGCCGAATCCATCGCCCGCGAATACCGGTGGGCGCTGTCGCATCTCCTATGCGAACACTAACACGACATCACGTTTCTAAGACTTGTTGGTTTTCTTTCCTTTTCGGTCCCAGGAGTAGCCGCAGGGAGAATGGGGAGCGATGAGATCGCGGTCGGCAATATCCCTGGAATCAAAGGGGAATTTGCTGCAATTAGCGTTGCGGAAGTTATACGACCGGCACGCAGGCAGTCCCGCCTTGTCCTTAAAGCAGAAGATGCACTTCACCACCAGGCGGCAGCACGCGCCACATCGCAGGCACTCACCTGAACGCTGCGCCAGGCTTTCCCGCACGTAACCCGGACGAAACACGTTGAGGAGAAACCGTCGCGGCGTGCCCCACAAGAGTCTCAGCTTGTTCCGTATGCGCAACATGATTGTAGATACGCTCATAAGAGATTCCTTTTAAAAAACGACATTTCAAACTATGCGGGCACGCGCCCGTTGAGATCGATCTGAAGCGGCGCTTATGTTCGAGTAAGGATGTCAAAACGGGCAGAAGGTGTCAAGAGCGCTGAAAACCAAGCTTAGAGTGTGCTTTCCCGAAGAAAAGCATCGAGGTGGTCCTCAATCCGACGTGTGCCAAGCGCGTAGAGCCGTCCTTCTGCTGTGAGGATGCGCTCGGATAGCGCCCGATAGCGGGCATAGGGAGAACCGTGGTCGCGCGCCCAGATGGCGTGGGCGGCTTCAGGGTATCGTCCGCGGTTGTGGATCAGTTCCCAGCACCGCGCGAAGCCCTGCATGCGGACGACCGTGTCGAAATCAAGCACGTCGCTGCGGAGCAGTTCGTAGGGGGGATGGGGATTAAACACCAGCCCCGGCGCGGCACCGGGTGCCGCGAGGGGCGTCCCGGGCAGCCCCTTGAGCAGATTCACCTGAAGCTCGGGAGGGTCAAGTTCACGCACCAGTCGATCGAAACCGGCCGCGAATGATGCCTCATCCTCGCCGGGAAGACCGAAGATCAGGTCGGCATGAACGGTTGCACGGGCCTCGCGAATCAGGAATGCCAGCGCGTCAAGCACGGTCCCGGCATCCGCGCTTCGTCCGACGCGGTGAGCAACGGCCGGGTTGAGCGTTTGTACGCCGACTTCGATGTGGAGCGTGCCGGTAGGAAAGGCGGAGAGGGTTTGGCGCAACCGGTTGCCGAACCGTCGCGGCATGATTTCCAGATGAATCTTGAATTGTCCTGGATGGCGTGCAAGAAACAGATCGAGCATGGCGCAGGCATGGTCTTCGTCGGCATTGAAGCTCCGGTCGAGGAATCGGAATGCGCGCACGCCTCGTGCGATCAGGCTATCGAACGCCTCCGCCAAGCGCGCGGGATCGAAGCATCTGAAAGGCGTACGACAGGAGGTACAGTACACGCAACCGAAGGGGCAGCCGCGTGAACTTTCGACATAGACGGTGCGCCGCGCCAGATCGTCGGCCGTGTACAGGGAGTAGGGGAGTTTCAAATCGGCCGGGTCTGATGCGTCGCCGCAGACCCGGCGCGCAGCGCCGTCGGACTCGCAAAGCCGGCCGCCAGCCAGCGCCTCGGCGCACAAGGCCCGAAAGGCGGACTCTCCTTCGCCCGTGACACAGGCATCGGCCACGCCGTCCCAGCGTGCGCCGTCACCCGGGACGATTTCCGGGCCGCCCAGCACGATCCGCGTGTCGGGCAACACGCGTCGCATAATGAGTGCGGTCTCTCGCACGCACGTTGCATTCCACAGATAGACGGAAAACCCGACGACCTGCGGACGCCGGGCCGCCACGGCGGCGGCGAGCTGGAACGGCTGAACGCCGGCGTCGGCCTCGATGACCTCGGCGCGATTTTGCATCGTCCCGAGATTAGCCCTCAAGGTGCGCGCACCGAACGCGCAATGGCTGTACCGCGCGTTGATCGCCACGATTACGATATCCGACCCCATAGACACGCACACTCCTTAGGAATCAGCTTAAAACGACAAGGCATTCTGTCATGCTGAGAGAGACAGGGTAAGCCGTTCGGGCATCTCCGTCAACGCCATTCTCACACTTTCGAAAGTATGAGAATATATGTATGTAAAACATCAATATTCATTGTTCATCATGCATAATCATTCATTCTCACACTTTCGAAAGTGTGGGAATGGCGCATCGCATGTCCACCGTTTCTCGGCCACTCTTCTGGATCGGTTGCGCGTTCGTTATTTTGCGAAAACCCATTATTCCTCTCGATG
The DNA here is from genome assembly GCA_044343885.1 of Kiritimatiellia bacterium. Taxonomy (GTDB): domain Bacteria; phylum Verrucomicrobiota; class Kiritimatiellia; order RFP12; family JAAYNR01; genus VGWG01. Next base: position 1,192 of record JBIJDW010000343.1, on the reverse strand, counting down.
GCGTTGCCGAATATGTCCCATTCGGTTACACTATTATCTTTTCGGATCGGAAAGCGTTCGCGTGTACGGCGCGACATCAAGGAATCAGATCTATGGCACAACAGACGAATCATTCGGCGGCGACGGCCGCTTTCGCGGCGATGTTGGACACGCAGACGGTCGCCTACCGCAAGGGATTTAATCCCGGCGAACGGGTGAGCGCGCGCGTGCTGGCGCTGAACGACCTCTACGCGATCTTGGACGTGCAGGCCAAGAACGAGGGGCTGCTCCCGATTGCGGAGGTGTTGAACGAGGCGGGCGAGCCGACCGTCAGACCGGGCGACAGCCTGAATGTCATCTTCACCTCGATGCAGAGCGGTGCGTTCATGTTTGCCCTGCGGGTATCGGGCACGCTGCTCACGGATCAAAGCGTCGGCCGCGCTTTCGAAAGCGGCATGCCGATCGAGGGTCTCGTCAAAAGCGAGGTCAACGGAGGCTATGAAGTGACGGTTGGCGCGACGCGCGCTTTTTGTCCCTACTCGCAGATCGACTTACACAAGACCGAAGGGGCTGTGTATATCGGCCAGAAATTCGGCTTTGTGGTGAGCGAGTACGGCGAGGAGGGACACAATGTGGTGCTCAGCCGGCGTGCCTTGCTGGAAAAGGAGCGTGAAGCGCAGCGCGACACCTTGCTGGCGGAGCTGCACGAAGGGGATGTGCGCAAGGGCGTGGTTTCGCGGCTGACGGATTTCGGTATTTTCGTCGATTTGGGCGGCATCGATGGTCTGATCCCGCTCAGGGAACTCTCTTGGGTGCGCGATACGAAGCCCGAAAACGTGGCCAAGGTGGGCGACACGGTTGAGGTGCAGGTGCGCGAGATTGACTTGGAACGCAACCGCGTGTCGCTCAGTCTGCGCGCGACCCAGCGCGACCCGTGGCAGGATGCGGTCGACCGGTATCCGGTCGGCAGTACGCTGACAGGCAAGGTCACTCATATCGAGCCGTTCGGCGCGTTTGTCACCATCATCCCCGGGGTCGAAGGTCTGGTGCCGATCAGCAAGCTGGGCAGCGGCCGCCGCATCGTCTCGGCCCGCGAGGCCGTGAGCGAGGGGCAGGAGCTTCTGCTACAGGTTGAGACGATCGATCCCGAACGCCGGCGAATAGGCTTGAAGCCGATTGACGTGCGGGTCCAGGCGCTCAAGCCGGGCGAGCT
>JBIJDW010000342.1:0-3693 GCA_044343885.1 Kiritimatiellia bacterium | reverse complement strand
TGGGTGACAAGGATCTCCGCCCCAAACGCCACTCACACATCTGCTTCACATCCCGCAGCAGGTCTGCCTCTACGCCCTCTACCACAACCGGCTTCGATGGTCGGCCCGTGACTTCGGCGGAGTAGGCATGCAGCAAGCCTTCATACGTGCGAAGAACCGCGTAGTCCGTCATCATTGGATGCATCTGGTACAGGCGCGCCACAGCGAACTCCAGATTCTGCAGGACATCCTGACGTTCTTCTTCGATCCTCATGTTCTCCTCCGTTCCCGAGCAACGTTGGCTTTCAGTTTCGGCGCGGGACGCGACGCAAACTGCGACGGCATGGTTGGCGATCCCACTAAATGCTAACACCACGAGCCTTCAGAATAGCCCTGCGCGCGGCCCTTAGCGCCTGCTCGTCGAACAGACCAAGTTTTGCGCCGATTATGGGGATGACTGCAATGCCAATGGCAAGCAATAGACCAACGACAATGCCTGTGCATACATCTTTACATATCGCAAGAATAAAGCCCGCCACGATGCCATTGGGCACTGCAAACGTGAGATATCCAGGGCCGCTACGCGACCAGAATGGCAGACGAGTTCTGACCTGTGCCGCATCTTCTGGTTTCATCAGTTGCGTGAGGTCATTGATCCATGGCCCACACACGAGCCCGCCCGTCGGGACAGACACATCTATATCATCTGTATTCATGCTTTGCCCTGCCAACGGTCCGGCGCACCAGCGGCGCGGTAGCGACGTATGGTGCCGCCGGTAGTTGGGTCTCCTTATGTAAGTCGAATGACTTCGCCTTTCTGTCCAGAAACCTGCTCGATTCGCTGACGGACCTCGTCCACGACCTTGTCTGCGAGTGAATTGTCGATCTTGCCCTCAAACGAAACCTGGATTCCTGGGTCTTCAAACGAGAATGACACCACGCAACCCGCTACCAAGATCCTTCCGTCTCCCCATCCTTTTTCCCTTTTGAACGGGATCGTTGTCGGACGGTACGGATCGCTTCCCGCCGGGAGATCGAACCATTCACCATCAGTTCGCTTGATCAAGTATTCAATCATTTTCGTTTGCCCCAACGAATAGCGTTTTATCCCTCGTGCGGCAAAGTGTATGACGGTTACTGGTTACAAACAAGCGTAATCTTGCCGCATGAGGGATACAATGTTGTTGAACGGAGCCGCGGGGGCCGATAGATGGCTATGGGGTTTGAATGCCCCGTTTCGTTCTTGCGCGCCTGAACAAAGGGCGCGAGCGGCGTGGCGTGGACGCGAAGAGGCTCAACAGGCGGTCCCAATTAGGCAAATAATAGCATGCCGCGCCACACTTCGTCGCTTTCTTAGTCCCACGCATTGTCGTCTGCGCTTCGTCGCAAGACTTTTTCGCAAGACTTTGTCGAGACTGCTCTCGGCCAGCCCTATCTCAACACAAATGAAGCGTGCATTTCAGCTCTCTTCGGCCTCGACAATCGCCATCGCTACTGGTATCTTTGGATCACCGCTGTGTTTCAGGAGTGTGTCTGCGAGCACGACACCGGCAGCTACCTGCGGGACACCGTGAACGCTCCGGCGCTGTTCCGGCTCGGACGTTGAAGGTGTCGATGCGAACGACAGACCCATCGAAGGAGGTCAAACAGGTGATACATTCAAAGGACGTGTTCTGGAAGATAACCAGGGCCTTTTTGGTCGCCGTTTTCGTGGCCTGTATCGGCGCCATTGGAACGCTGATTTTCCTGGCTTTTGGGGCGTTGTTGGCCTGGCTGACACCGTTGTCGCTGTTTCAGGGGACGATCGTGACCATCGGCTCGACTCTGACGATTATGGTCGGCTTGTACTTCGGCAGCATCGACCAGCGTCGGTCGTACAGAGAGGACGAGGATGAGTACGAGGATGACGACGACGACGATTGGATGGCGGAGAACGATTGGTTCGATCATCCGTCCGCCCACCCGTCAGCGCCGAAGATCAGCCGCAATGGTCCGTGCCCCTGCGGGAGCGGCAAGAAGTACAAGAAATGCTGCGGTGAGGCGGCGTAAGCGATAAACGAGGATGTTGGACACAGATTCACCGTCCCCGAGAGATCTTTAACCTTGAACTTGAATGCCACTTCTATGCTCATTGAACGCAGCCTGAATTTCGCTGGACGAACTGGTCTGCTTACCGCCCGTTCATTCCAGCACGCATCTCATAGACTTGGCGCACTTCATCGGCGCTAAGTTCCCGCTCCCAGATGCCCGCCTCGGCGATCCTTCCGTCCAACCATCCGCCGCCTTCATTACTACCGCGCATTCCCAGCGTTCCCCCGGCCGCAACCGTGCGGATGGCTGGCGACAGAAACCCCCCTTGAGTCGGTGCTTCCTTTCCATTGACGTAGAACTTGGGCGATCCGGCGCCACTGTATGTCACGGCCAGATGATACCATCGTTGCGCAAGAAGGGATGCATCCGAGTGCCACCCCCCCATGCCGGTTTCCAAGGAGAACTGACCGGGCGTAAGCTCGTTCAACGACATTCGGAACTCTGTCCCCGAAGGATCGCCGCCGTATCCCATCACGTAATACCTGCCCGCGGTCTTTTCCTGATAGACCCACGCGGCCAGCGTCCTAGGCGCACTTCCTGAAGGCAGGCCGCTGGCGGAAAAGTCCACTCTCGTATTCCCGCCCTTGAACACAAGCGCGCCTCCAATCGCCTCACCAGCGGCCCAACTCGCACCGGATGGTTTGCCGCTGCGCTCGTGGCCGCTGCGGTCGGCGATGGAGTCCGTCTGTTCCCTGTCGAACACGTAGTGTAGCAGCAGTCCTTCTTTGAGTGCGGCAGGTAACACGCCGAACCCTGTCATCACGTCCAGTCTCTTCAAGTATTCCTGGCCAATGTTCACCTTTCCCCAGGTAGTCTCCAGGTGGAGAGATTCCAAATCAACAACCCCACTCAACTTGTCGCCGCTGGCCAGCAACACCGACGCAGTTTCCTTGTCGGTCTTGAAACTCACCTGCGCAAGGAGCTTGAAAGGCACGGCGATCTTTCCGAGCGATGAAACGAGTTTCAGTTCCTCGATGGCCGGGACGCCAACAACACGGGAGCCGTCCGTCAGTTCCGCGACAAGCGTCACATTGGGTTTTCCGGCTGCGGACGGGTCAGCCGCCAAGCTGCACAACCCCGACGCAATTGCAAACCCACCCAGCAATATAATGGTGATGCTTGACTTCCTCATGCTTCCTCCTTTGTCTTGCCGACATTAAATAGGCGTCCAGACGCAATACACCGGTCCGAAGGGTGAAACGGTGTACGATGCCTACGGGGCAAAGCGTAACCTGACGCCCCATACAAAGTCAAGATCCCGCTTCAAAAATTCAGAGGCTCTTGCAAAACCCCTCTGGGGTGTTTGCAAGAGAGAAGTCAGAATACAGAAGACAGGAGTCAGAATAATTGGACACGTTGCCCATGAGAGGTTTACAATTCTGAATTCTGAATACTGGCTTCTGAATACTGCGCCTGCAGAACCGACGAAGGAGGTTTTGCAAGCGCCTCTTTAATAAAACCAATGACTTACGATCTCTCCGCCCCGTTATATTTGAGGCTCTTGCAAAACCCCTCCGGGGTGTTTGCAAGAGAGAAGTCAGGAGTCAGAATACAGGAGTCAGAATATGAGATCACGCGGCCCGAGAGAGGGTTCCCATTCTGAATACTGAATTCTGGCTTCTG
>JBIJDW010000341.1:0-3709 GCA_044343885.1 Kiritimatiellia bacterium | reverse complement strand
GGCGGACATCTGGCCGCGCTGACGCTGGCCGAGAAACCCGGCCTCAATCCCTTTTGGCAGCCGGTGTGGAAAACCGTTGAACCGTGGCAATACCGCGCCGCGCGCGACGCCGCTGCCTTCGGCGGCAGCCCGCTGCTCGCCTCGATCGCCGGCCATGTCTTTTGCCTGGGGCACTTCGGACCTCCCTCCCCTGCAGAGGCGGCTGCGGGACTCGACACCCACGGCGAGGTGACCGTCATGCGCTGGAAGGAATCGGCGCGCCGCGAAACCAAGACCGTGTCCAAACTCTCCCTCAGTTGCGCGCTGCTGAAAGAAGGCTTGTTCGTCGAACGAACCTACGCGACACGCGCGGGGTCCCACACCATCACCGTGACCACTGTGATCCGCAGCCTGCTCGACTTCGACCGTCCCTTCACCGTCTGCGAGCATGGTTCATTCAGCGATCCCTTTCTGGAAAAGGGCGTGACGGTGCTCGATCTGTCGGCGGACAAGGGACAGGTGATCTCAGCCGGTTTCAGCGACAAGCCGCGGCTCGCGCCGGGCGCGACCTTTGACTGGCCGCTGGCGCCGGGCATGGCGGGCGAATCGGTGGATCTGCGGCGGATCGACCGGAAGTACCGCACGAGCGGTGACTTTGCGTCGATGCGCATGGATGTCACCCGCGACGACGCCTGGGCTTCGATGCTCAATCCCAAGCTGGGCGCGGCCGTGGTCTACCAGTGGCGGCGGAGCGACTACCCGTGGACCGGCGACTGGGAGGAAAACCACTGCCGTAACGCCGTGCCCTGGGGTGGCAAGACACTGGCCCGCGGCGTCGAGTTCGCCAATTCGCCGTTCCCCAGTCCGCTGGAAGAACAGGTGCGCCTCGGACGCCTCTTCGATACGCCCACCTACGGCTGGCTCCCCGCATTGGGACGGATCGAGACGGTGTTCAAGATCATGATGCTGCCGGCACCCGCAAGCGCGGCTGGCGTGGCCGATGTGCGGACCGCAACCGATGGTGCAACCGAGATCGACTGGGTAGTCTGAACAGCGAAACGAGAATGAGATAATCGCAGGCTGGCAATCGGGGTTGGACAACCGCCCCGGCTTCTGGCATAATGTATGGCTGCGATTTCGCTACTTTTCTCATTTGGCGGATTTTCAACAGGCGCGCCTGTGCCGGCCAAAGGCGATTTCTCGTTCATTCCATTAGGAGGGAAGCACCATGAAGGCGGTATATGCGAGTGTGATGGCGGTGGCGGTTCTGTTACTATCGGCGGCGCCGGCGTGGGCGCAAGAGAGCGGGGCGGCAGCCGTGTCGTTCACACCGCTGTCGTGGTGGATCGCGCCGTTTGGCGCGGTGTTCGGCCTTTTCTTCGCCTGGGTGTGCTACAAGCTGATGATGCGCGCCCCCACGGGCAACGCCCGCATGGAAGAGATCGCCGGCTATGTGCGTGAAGGCGCGATGGCCTATCTGAAGCAGCAGTACTCGCGGGTGGGCCTGGTGTTCCTAGTTTTGGTGGTGATCTTCACGGCGCTGGCCTTCTTCAAGGTGCAGAACCCGTTTGTTCCGATCGCGTTCCTGACCGGCGGTTTCTTTTCCGGCCTGTGCGGTTTCCTGGGCATGAAGACGGCGACGTCGGCCTCGAGCCGCACGGCGCAGGGCGCCAGCGAAAGCCTCAACCGCGGACTTCAGGTGGCCTTCCGCTCCGGCGCGGTCATGGGGTTGGTCGTCGTGGGGTTCGGTCTTCTTGACATCACGATGTGGTACCTGATCCTCGACAAGCTGGTCTACACGACCGAGCACATGCAAAACGGTCTGTGGTTCCTGGTCCCTGCGGGATTCCACCCCTCCGAGAAGATGATGGAGATCACCACCACGATGCTGACGTTCGGCATGGGCGCTTCGACGCAGGCGCTGTTCGCCCGCGTGGGCGGCGGCATCTTCACCAAGGCGGCAGACGTAGGCGCCGATCTGGTGGGCAAGGTTGAGGCCGGCATTCCCGAGGACGATCCCCGCAACCCCGCGACCATTGCCGACAACGTGGGCGACAACGTGGGCGATGTGGCCGGCATGGGCGCCGATCTGTACGAGTCGTATTGCGGGGCCATTCTGGCCACGGCGGCACTGGGCGCGGCGCTGCCCGGCATCTCGGCCAACATGCAGGTGGGTTATGTCACGGCGCCCATGATCATTGCGGGTGTCGGCACCATCCTGTCGGTGGCTGGCATTTTCGCGGTGCGCTGCAAGGAAGGCGCCAGCATGATGACGCTCCTGCGGGCGCTGCGCATCGGCACCTGGGGCAGTTCGGCCCTGATCATCGTGGCGGCCGCGCTGATGGCGCAGTTCGGCATCATTACGTGGGGGGTGTTTGGCGCCACGATCGCCGGCTTGCTGGCTGGCGTGGCCATCGGCTATTCCACTGAATACTACACGTCGGACGAATACGGCCCGACGAAGGGGGTCGCGACGCAGGCCAAGATGGGGCCGGCAACCGTGCTGATCGAGGGATTGGCCGTCGGCATGATGTCCGCCGCGATTCCGGTGGTGGTGACCGTGATTGCAATCCTGGCCGCATTCATTCTGGCCGGCGGCCTGGCGAATCTGGCCATGGGCCTGTATGGCATCGCCTTCTCTGCGGTGGGCATGCTCGCCACGTTGGGGATCACCCTCGCCACGGATGCCTACGGCCCGATCGCCGACAACGCGGGCGGCAACGCCGAGATGTCGCATTTGCCTCCCGGCGTCCGCGAACGCACGGATGCCTTGGACATGCTGGGCAACACCACGGCGGCCACCGGCAAGGGCTTCGCGATCGCCTCGGCGGCGCTGACGGCTCTGGCCTTGGTGGCAGCCGCGCTTCAGGAAGTGGATGTCTGGCTGCACAAGATGCGGGAAAACCTGCAAATGCCCTTCGACTTTGCCTCTTATGATCAGGCGGCGGCGGCGGGCCAGCAGATCCAGAATCTGGTGTCGCAGTTCAATCTGACGATCATGAATCCTTTTCTGATTGGCGGCGCGTTTATCGGTGCCATGATGTCGTTTGTGTTCTGCGCCATGACCATGAAGGCCGTGGGCCGCGCGGCCGGAGCCATGGTGGAGGAGGTCCGCCGCCAGTTCCGCACCAAGCCCGGCATCATGGCCGGCACGGACAAGCCGGACTATGCGATGTGCGTCGCCATCTCGACCAAGGGGGCGCAGCGCGAGATGATGCTGCCTGCGCTGATGGCGATCATCGTGCCGGTGGCCGCCGGTCTGGTGCTGGGCATCGCGGGCATCATGGGCCTTCTGGTGGGCGCGCTGACCGCAGGCTTCTCCCTGGCGTGCATGCTGAACAACGCGGGCGGGGCTTGGGACAATGCCAAGAAGCATATCGAGAAGGGCAACTTCGGGGGCAAGCGGTTGCCGGATGGATCCAAGAATCCGATCCATGCCGCGGCCGTGATCGGCGACACGGTGGGCGATCCCTGCAAAGACACCTCCGGGCCGTCGATGAACATTCTGGTCAAGCTGATGAGCATGGTGGCGGTCGTCTTCATGCCCGTCATCATCAAGTTCTCGCCGATGATTCAGAAGGCCTTGCGTCTCGTGGCGGAGTGAGCGCGGGAGGCAGGGGCCGGCGAACGATTGGGGCTCTTGCAGCACCCCTCTGCCTGAAGGGACGCAGCCATTCTAATTTTGGAGAAGGGACCATCGGGGTCGGGGTCGGTATCGGTATCGCTATCG
>JBIJDW010000340.1:0-3723 GCA_044343885.1 Kiritimatiellia bacterium | reverse complement strand
GCATGGCCGAGAAACTACCTAAAACCCCGCTCCATGTGGCGTTCATCATGGACGGCAACGGCCGATGGGCGCGGGCCCGCGGCTTGCCGCGGCTGAAAGGCCATGAGGCGGGCGCGGATGCGGTCCGACGCGTGATGGGCTACTGTCGCGACTGGGGCATCCGCTACCTCACGCTGTATGCCTTCAGCACCGAAAACTGGAGCCGGCCGGCGCTCGAGGTGGCCGGGCTGATGAAGTTGCTGGTGGTGTTCCTCAGAAAAAACGAACGCGAGCTGCACGAGCATCGGGTGCGGCTGCGGGTGATCGGACGCCGGGCCGACTTGCCGGCGACAGTCGTGCGGCAGATCACACGGGTCGAGGCGGCGACGGCGGGCTATGACGGCGGCACCCTGATCCTGGCGCTGAGCTACAGCGGCCGGTCGGAGCTGGCGCAGGCGGCCCGGCGGATCGCCGAGGAGGTCGCTGCCGGGACCCTCAAGCCCGATTCGATCAGCGAGGCGACAGTCGCGGCGCATCTCTATGCGCCGGACATCCCCGATCCCGACTTGATCGTCCGCACGAGCGGTGAGTTCCGGCTGAGCAATTTTCTGCTGTGGCAGGCGGCCTACAGCGAGCTGGTGGTGACGCCGGTGCTGTGGCCCGATTTTGGAGCGGACGATTTTCGCGCTGCCCTGGAGGCTTACGCGGAGCGGGATCGGCGCTTCGGTGGAATTGGCGGAGGCGACGCGCTTCCAGAGGGGAGAAACACATGATCAAACGAATTATTACCGGTGTGGCCGTAGCCTGTTTCTGGGTCGGCGTGTTGCGTTACCTACCCGGCTGGGCGTTGTTCGTCGTGCTCCAGCTTTTTGCCGGACTGACGCTCTATGAGTTTTACCGGCTGTGCGAGCGGGGCGGGATGGCGGTTTCGAAGACGCTGGGGATTTTAGGCGGAATGGTCTGGATCGGCGTGCTGTATGCCTTGCCGCTGCACATCGAGAATGGCCTGCCCCGCGGATTTCCCTACGAAAGCCTCCTTCTGGCGCTGATGTTCTTCGGACTTCTGACGCAGCTTCTGCTGGATTCCAAGGCCAAGGACCCGTTGCGCAATGCAGCGGTGACGGCGCTGGGGTTTTGTTACCTCCCGTTCATGCTCTCGTTTTTCCTGAGGCTGGCGCAGTGGGGATCCACGGGGCCGTTTGAGATCACGCGGGAGGGTGTTTTTCTGGCTTTTTACACGGCGCTGGTGCTGAAAATGTGCGATGCGGGCGCCTATGCGTGCGGCATCGCATTCGGGCGGCACCGGATGTTTCCGCGGGTCTCGCCCAAAAAGTCGTGGGAAGGGTTCGTGGGTGGCATGGTCGTTGCCGTCGCCAGCAGCGTGGGTGCGGTTGAGGCGGCCAAACATTTTTCATCCATACCGGCGGGCCCGTTCGCTCAGGTCTCCCTGTGTCATGCCGTGGTGCTCGGACTGGTGCTGGGCGTGGTGGGGGTGTTGGGCGATCTGATCGAGTCGCTGTTCAAGCGGGCCGTTGACGCCAAGGACTCCGGGGGCTATCTGCCGGGGATCGGCGGCGTGCTGGATGTGTTTGACAGCCTCGTGTTCGCCCCCGCCGTCGTGTTCTTCTATTTCTCCTGGTTCCACGCATGAAGTCAATAGTCCTATTGGGAAGCACGGGATCGATTGGCGAGAGCGCGCTGCGAGTGGCGGCGGCGCTCCCCGGCTCTGTGCGTGTGACGGGGCTGGCCGCGCGTTCCAATGCGGCGCGGTTGGTGGCGCAGGCGCGGGAGTTCGGCGTGCGGCGGGTGGCCCTGGCCGATCCGGCTGCGGCGATCCAGGCACGGCGGCTGGCGCCGGAACTGGACGTGCTTGACGGCGAGGCGGGCGTCGAGGAGTTGGCGCGCACCACCGAGGCCGACATCGCGCTGTGCGCGCTGGTGGGACTGGCCGGACTCCGTCCGACGCTCGCGGCCATGGAATCGGGCAAGGATGTGGCCTTGGCGACCAAGGAGGTGCTGGTCGCGGCGGGGGCGCTCGTGATGCGTCGCCGGGAGGCGTGCGGCGTGCGGCTGCTGCCGATCGACAGCGAACACAGCGCCGTGTTTCAGTGTCTGCAGTCGGGGAGCGGCGCGGCGGCGTGCGTCCGAGCAGCAGGCGCCGATCCGTCGCGGTTCGCCGAGACGCGGGTGCGGCGGCTGGTCCTGACCGCGTCGGGCGGCCCGTTCGCCGCCTCGCCGGAAATTGATTTTGACCGGGTCACGGTGGCCGACGCGCTCAACCATCCCCGCTGGCGCATGGGGCGGAAGGTGACGATCGATTCGGCGACGATGATGAACAAGGGGCTGGAAGTGATCGAGGCGCACTGGCTTTTCAACATCCCCGTGGATCGGGTGGAGGTGCTCGTGCATCCGCAGAGCATCGTCCATTCGCTGGTGGAGTTCGCCGACCGCTCGGTGCTGGCGCAACTTTCGCCGCCCGACATGCGTTTTGCCATCCAGTACGCGCTCACCTGGCCCGACCGGGTCGCCACCGATCTGCCCGAACTGGATTTAACGGCGCTGGGGGGCCTGACCTTCCACGGCCCGAATGAGAAGCGGTTTCGTTGTCTGGCGCTGGCGCGCCAGGCGGCGCTGCGCGGTGGCACCTGCCCCGCGGTTCTGAATGGTGCCAACGAGGTGGCGGTGGCCGCTTTTCTGGAGGGGCGGATTTCCTTCAGCGGAATCGCCCGAACAGTTGAAGAGGTTTTGGGACGGCATGACGCCGCCCCCGACGACACGTTGGATGCGGTGCTCGTCGCCGACGCTTGGGCGCGTCGGGAGTCCGCAGGGGTGATTGCAGCAATGACCGAACAGTGAAACGGATACACACATGGACACTTTTCTGATGGTGGTGCAGGGCGTTTGGGCGGGGGTGATCGTGGCGCTCCTCTTTGGGCTCGCGATTTTCATCCACGAATTCGGCCATTTCTTGTCGGCCAAGTTGCTGGGTTTCCGTGTGGATGCCTTTGCGATCGGGTTCGGTCCGGCGTTGTGGAAGCGGCGGGTCGGGCAAACCGAGTACCGCATCAACGTTTTTCCGGTCGGCGGTTACGTGGCGCTGCCGCAGCTCGATCCGTCGGGCATGGAGGCGATTCAGGGGGGCGACGGGGCTGCTGCAGAAAAGCTGCCCGACGTGCCGCCGTGGAAGCGGATCGTCGTGTCGGTCGCCGGGCCTGCGGGCAACGTGCTGCTGGCGGTTGTGCTCGCGTGGATCATCTGGTTTGCGCCGGGATCGGTGACGGGCGTGGTCAGCACGCGGATTGGAACGGTCGAACCGGAGACGTCCGCCTGGGTTGCCGGGCTGCGACCGGGTGATGTGATCGAGCAGGTCGGTGGTCAGCGCGTGACCACGTGGAGTGATTACCTCGTCGAGTGTCACCTGGTGGGCGGTACGGAGACCGGCGTTGAACTCTCGGTCCGGGCTGCCGCCGACGGCGCCGTGCGGAACGTCCGCGTCGCGGTGACCAATCTGACACCCGATATTCGTGGAATTGTCGGTGTGTACTGGGATGGCAAATGTCAGATTCAGGAGGTGCTGGCCGACAGCCCCGCGCAGGCGGCTGGGCTGCTCGCCAAGGATGTGGTGGTGACCTTGGACGGGGCCAAGGTGCATAACAGCTCTGACTTCGTCATGCGGATGGGCGCCGCCGGGGCTCGGCCGGTGCAAGTGGGAGTGCTGCGCGGCGGACGAGACCTGACCCTCAC
>JBIJDW010000338.1:0-3726 GCA_044343885.1 Kiritimatiellia bacterium | reverse complement strand
GCCGCGCTGGCCCGTGTCGCCGATGTACATGGCTGGCCGTTTGCGAACCGCCTCCATGCCTTCGAGAACGGTGATGTTTGCAGCCGTGTAATCGCCGCCCGTTGAGACGGGTGCGGCAGAGGCATTTTGATCGTCAGAAGCCGGTGAAAAATTTTCTGGGGCCATACCTTTTTCTCGTGTTGATGAATCTTTCAATACTATACGTTTTTTTGGGCGCGAACACAACCCTTTCTTCAGGGCAAACATATCTTGTTTTTTCTAATTATGACAGCCGCTATCGGGATCCAAATCGGGATCGGGACCGAAATCGACGAGAAAGGCATGCCGTTCGCGTCCATGCGCAAGACGCTGCTGGACGACCTGTTCAGACGAATCGCAGCCATGCTCAGACAACTGAGGCGCTTGCAAAACCTCCTTCGTCGGTTCTGCAAGCGCCGTATTCAGAAGCCAGAATTCAGAATTCAGAATTGGAACCCTCTCACGGGCAACGTGTTCTGTTATTCTGACTCCTGTATTCTGACTTCTCTCTTGCAAACACCCCAGAGGGGGTTTTGCAAGAGCCTCAACTCTCATACGTCCTTACAGCGGCGGATGTTTTCTGTCGTCACGGGCCAGCCACGCATCCGCCTCGGACCGGTCGAGACGCGCCCGATATCTCAGGCGCTGGTAGCGCTCAACCTGATCGCGCAATTCCGCAAACGCATCGGGCGGCAGCGCGGGCCGTACACGCGCCAGCCAGGCATCCCAGCCCTCGGCCTCGCGACGGCGCAAATGCTCGGGAACCGCACGCCGAGCGATACGGCGCATCGCCTGTGTCAGCGCCGCGCGCAGGCGGGACTCGAACGTCTCCCGGCGGCGGCGCACGCGTCTCCGCCACCAGACGACGGCCAACCCGCCCGCCAGCAGCAGCACGCCCACCGGACCCCAGACCAGCCGCCACGCAAAGAAGAATACCGCCTCCCCTCCGGCGGTGATCGCCGCCAGGAAGCTCATCGTCTTAAGCGCGGCAATCATCCGCTGCCACAGAGCCGTGCAGAGATCCCACGCACGGCGCACCCCTCCTGGCCGGGTATACGCCGCCGGCTGCCCGTCCGGCGGCGTCGCCTCCACCAGCAGCCACCGTCCCGCCTCGCGGTCCCAGGCTTCCACCCAGGCGTGCGCCTCGCGCTCCCGCACCACCCACCGCCCCAGCCAGGGATCCCATTCGCCGCACGCATACCCGCCAACCACGCGCGCCGGTATGCCACGCGCCCGGAGCATCAGCGCCGCCGCACTGGCGAAGTGAACGCAGTATCCCTCGCGCCGCGCCATGAAGTCCACGAGCGGGTCCGGAATCGCCTGCAGGAGGACATCCGTGCGATACCTGAAATTCCGGGCGAAATAATCCTCCAGGCACCGCGCCGCCGCGCGCGCGGTCGGCGCCTCCGGCAACCCCGCGCACGCCTGCGTCCAGTTTGAGACGGCCCCCGCCAGCGCGGGCGGCAGCGCGAGATAAGCCGGATCGCCCAATCCGTCCGGAGCCGGATAGGCGTTCGCATCGGCGCGCGTCACGACATCGGCCTCGTACCGCAGGGGCAGCGCGCCCTCCACGGTCAGCATCCCGTTGGCATCCGCCTGGGGCGCCCCGCCGCCTTCGCACGTGAGCGCCACCGCGTTGCCGGGAAGGCAGAAGGCGCCCAGCAACTGCGGCGAGAGCACCTCCACCCGCACCCGATCATCCACGGTCCCGGCGGAAACAGCCGCCAGCGGAAATACCTCCCCGGCACGCCCCGCATCGCCGGCACGGGGTTGAATCGGCCCACCCAGACCCGGCGCAAGCCAGCGCCCTCCGGCATAGGTCGTGAACACGCTTTCGCGCAAATAGCCGGGAGCTTTCTTGGCCTGAAGCAGGAGCACGATCCGCATCCGCCCGCCGAACCCCTTGGGCAGCGCACGGGACAGCGGCAGGTCCGTGGCGCGCTGCCCGGCCGGCCCGCCTCTCGGCTGATAGGCCAGCCCCAACAGCCGCCGCTGCGTGGCCACCGCCGCGCGCTCGACCGGCACGCGCAACGCGACCGCCAGGGCCAGCATCGCGACCCACCAGCCGCACCGCGCCGTCAGTTCCCGCCAGCCGAACGGCAATCCGCCAGCGCCCTTTTCCTCAGCCGCCTGCCGCGCCTGCTCGAGCCCCGCCGCCAAAGCCACAAGGACCCAGACGCTGATGTGGGCGGCGAGAGCGGGGGCGCGGCCGGGCGCGGCCTCCCGGCCGATCGTCAGCATCATCATGGGCAGCACGCCGACCACGATCTTGGTGACGCCGACGGCGCTCATTCGGAAGAAGACCGCGCTCACGCCCATCGCGTAGGCGACGGTCGCGATCCGGTCAATCATGTAGCCTTGTTTCCAGACCTCCTCCGGTACCGCCACGCGCTCCACGTTGGCGGCCAGACAGCTTACGGTCACCGCCACCCACGTCCAGATCAGCCAGCGCGCGTTTCCAGGAAAGGGACGCGGCAACACCGCCGCCACCGCCGCCAGCACGGCCGTCGTCCACAGCAGACCCAGCCCGTTCCCGTCGCGGCAATATCCCCATGCGCACCACAGCAGCACCGCCGCACCCCACGCCACGGCCCCGCGGCCCCGCGGACGCCTCTTCTCTTTCTGATGGGGTGTTGCCATGAATGCTCCCGCCTTCCGCCTATACGGCTGTCGTCTCGCCCCGCAGCACGGCTCGCGCCCCCAGGCACTGCGCCCCGGGCGGCAGACCGTCCGGACGTCGGCCGTCCGGCGTGATCAGCACGATCTTGAGTCCGACCTCCCAAGCCTCCAACTCGTCCACCAGCGCCGCGCGCCGGGCGTCCCAGCCGGTCAGCACCAGGCACACGCTCTGGATCAGCCGAATCTCCTCGAACAGTAGCGGCTCCAGCTTGTCCAGAGGATCCTCCCGGCAGGATTCGATCCCGGAGAGGATGTCGAGCACGTCCTCGAAATACCCCACGCGGCCCGCGCTGACGAACCGGTAAACCTCGGGGCCGGCGATCAGCAGTTCGAGCACGCGGTCGGTCACCGACAACGCCTCCACGATCGCCGCCGTGAGCGCGAGCGCGGCCTCGAAGGGGCTGGATCGCGGCAGGAGATCCCGCCACCGGCCCGAGAGCGGGCGGCGGGTGTCCACCAGCACCGCCGTCCGCGAGCGCCCCTCGGACTGGAACTCCTTCACCACCGGTGCCCCCAAACGGGCGGATGAGCGGGGATGCACGTGGCGCAGGGCGTCGCCCTCCCGGTATTCGCGGCAGCCGTGAAACTCGAACGCCTCCCGCGACAACTCCATCGCCGCCGACAGCTCATGGCGGTTGCGCGGCCCGAGCGGCATGTCGAGCGACTCCAGGCGCGTGTAGCGCGGATGGACGTACAGCACGCGTTCAACGCGATCCGTCCGCCCCCATCGCCAGAAGCCGCCCGGAAAATCGCTGTCCCAGCGCAACGCCGGCAGCGTGTAAATGCCGCGCGCCAGCGCGCGTCCGCCGCCGGAGACCGTCTCTTCCTCCCCCGGCCCTAACGCGCCCAGCGCGGCGCGGCGGAGGCGCAGATGGGTCCAACCCGAGTAGATCAGCGTTTCGATGCCGATGCTGCGTGCGGTCCGGCGGCCGGTGTTGCGCACGAGATAGCGCGTCTCGAATGCGCAGCCGCACTCCACGCGCGTCGGCATCCGACACGTCACGTCGAGGCGCGGACACAGGACCAGCC
>JBIJDW010000339.1:0-3726 GCA_044343885.1 Kiritimatiellia bacterium | reverse complement strand
GGGCCATCCTGCAAGCGCCGCTCGCCGTGGTCTACACCGATCCCGCTCGCACGCCGTCCGTTGTCGCCGCCAGCCTGATGCAACACTGGCCTGCGGCCCGTGGCCGGCAAGCCGCCGTTGTCGCCGATCTCGGCAGCCCCACCGAACGGTGCGTGACGGGAACCTTGGCCGAGATCGCGGAGGTTGCCACGAGCGGGCTGGCCATGCTGATCGTGCGCCCGGATGAATCAGTCCTGACGCCGCCCCTTTCGCTGGGTCTGGAGGATGACGTGTACGACCGCGAGGCCGATCTCATCACGCACCCCGAAATCCGCGCTGTCGCGCTTGCCAAGCTCAGGCTCGGCCCCGGTGTGATGTGGGATGTGGGGGCTGGCAGCGGTTCGGTGGGTATTGAGGCTGCCGGACTGTGCGAAGGCTTGGCCGTGTATGCCATCGAAAAAGAGAAGTCCCGTTGCTCCCAGATCAGACACAATGCCGCCGCATCGGGTTGTTCCGCTGTGTCCGTCGTGGAAGGCATGGCTCCAGACGTTCTGGCTACGCTTCCGGCGCCGCGTTCCGTGTTTGTCGGCGGCGGCGGGACAAACGTGAGCGTCATTGTGAAGGGCGCGTTCCAGCGATTATTGCCCGGCGGATCGCTCGTGGCATCCGCCGTTCTGCTCGAAACGCGCGCCCGCCTGTTGGATTGCCTGCAGGAACATCGAATCGAAATGGTGGAGATCGAGGTCCGCCGGGCCCGTCCACTCGGGCAAGGACACCGGCTTGAACCGGGCAACCCCGTCGCCCTGTTCGTCTATCGAAAGGAGCCGCTATGAAGTCTGGTACTGTTGTCTTTGCTGGCGCTGGACCTGGTGCGCCCGATCTGCTCACCCTGAGATGCCGCGACGCCATCGCCGCAGCCGATGAGATTGTATATGCCGGATCGCTTGTGAACCCGGAGGTGCTGGGGTTTGCGCGTCCCGACTGCCGGATCCACGACAGCGCGGACATGAGCCTTCCGGAGATCGTCCAGGTGCTCGGCGATGCCGCCCGCGAAGGCAAGCGCGTCCTGCGTCTGCACACGGGCGACCCCTCCCTCTACGGCGCCATCGCCGAACAGATGCGCGCCTTGAATGCGAAGGGCATCCCGTACGAGGTCATCCCCGGCGTGAGTTCGGTTTTCGCCTGTGCCGCTGCCCTGAAGGCTGAACTGACCCTGCCCGGCGTTTCTCAAACCCTGATTCTGACCCGTCGCGCGGGGCGGACCCCCGTACCGGCCGGGCAGGATATCGCCTCGCTGGCTGCGCACGGTGCCACGATGGCGGTCTTCCTGAGCGCGGGCGACCTGCAGACCTTGGTTCAGGAACTACTCACGGGAGGCTATCCATCCGAAACGCCAGCCGCGGTTGTATTTCGCGCCAGTTGGCCGGACGAACGCATCGTGACCGGAACACTGGCGGACATCGCCACCAAAGCCTCCGAAGCGAACATCGAACGCCAGGCCATTATTTTGGTCGGCGGAGCCTTGCGGGGTGAAGGCGAGGCGTCGCGTCTCTATGCTTCCGATTTCTTCCATGGCTATCGTGGACCTTCCGTCTCACACCCGGCTTCGCCGGCAGGCTACGTTGCGGCAAGCCTCCCGCCGTCCACGCTCGACCCATCGCCCAGCACCTCCAACCGAGCACCTCATACCTGTTTCGCCGGCACGATTGCCGTTTATGCCCTGACCGAAGCGGGTGCTCAGACGGCGGCCCGCCTTGCGGTCGCAGTGGGGGGGCGTCTCTTCCTGTCTCGCGAACGCACAGGGGAAACGCCGAACTATGCGGGCGAAGTCGTGTGGTTCGACGGTCAGGACTTGGCCAACACGGTTGCCCGCAACTGGCGGCGGTTCGATGGGCATGTCTTCGTCATGGCCAGCGGGATTGTCGTGCGCAAGATCGCGCCATTTCTCACATCCAAGACGGCCGATCCCGCCGTGGTGGTGTGTGACGAACGGGGCCGATTTGCCATCAGCCTGGTCGGGGGGCATATCGCCGGGGCCAACCGTCTCGCGCACAGCGTGGCTGGGGCACTTGGCGGCCAGGCCGTCGTAACCACGGCGACCGATGTGCAAGGCGTGACCGCCTTTGACGAACTCGCGGCACGCCAGGGGTGGCGAATCGAGAACCCCGACGCGATCAAGGCGCTGAACAGCCTCCTGCTGCAACGCAAGCGCATCGGCGTCGTGCTCCCCGAGGACATTGTGCACGCCGTCTACGGGACTCGCGATCACATCGTGGAGGTGGAACCGCATACCGTGCCGACCGACATTGAGGGACTGGTCGTCCTGGGCCACAGCGAGTTCGCATCGCCCAAAGGCCTACCAACCCTGCGCCTGGCGCGGCCTGGCGTCGTGCTCGGCATCGGTTGCAACCGTGGCACCTCCGCCGATGAGATTGAAGGCGCCGTGCAATCCGTCCTGCGCGACTGGCACATCGATGCGCCCCAGATTTGCGGCGTGGCCAGCATCGATCTCAAGGAGGACGAAGAAGGGCTGCTCACGTTCACCCAGCGTCATCAGTGGACCTGTTCCTTTTTTTCCGCCGAACGGCTCAACGGCGTGGTTGTTCCGAATCCTTCGGCGGCCGTTCGCAACGCCACGGGCACGCCCTCCGTGGCGGAAGCCGCAGCGATCCTTTCCGCCGGGGGCCGTCTGCTTGTGCCCAAGCAGAAACATGGGGGCGTCACCGTAGCCGTGGCCGCGAAAGAAGCGTCGGCGGTTAAGAAAACCGGCCGCATCACGGCCGTTGGTATTGGGCCGGGCACCCCGGAGGGGATGACGCTCAAGGCAAAGAACGCCATTCTCTCCGCTGATGTCGTGGTCGGCTACAAACCGTATTGCGCTCAAATCGAATGGCTGATCGGCAATAAACGGGTCATCGCCACGGGCATGCGGGATGAAGTTTCACGCTGCAACGCCGCGATCGCGGAAGCACGGGACGGCCAAGCCGTTGCCGTGGTCTGCTCCGGAGACGCGGGCGTCTACGGCATGGCGGGGCTTATTCTGGAACTCCTGTCCATGCACGCCGAGTCACCGGTGGATGTCGAGGTTGTCCCCGGCGTGACGTCCGCGCTTGAAGCCGCAGCGGCGTTGGGCGCTCCGCTTTCGAACGACTACGCGACGGTCAGTCTCTCGGATCTGCTGACCCCTCGGGAAACCATATTGGCGCGCCTACGGGCCGTGGCGAACTGCGGAATGACCTGCGTTCTCTACAATCCGCGCAGTCGGGGGCGGCAGGATCTCTTCGGCGAAGCCGCGAGGATCTTTACGGAAGCGCGCGGAAATGGCGTGCCGGCCGGATTCGTCAGGCACGCTGGCCGCAGTGGGCAGGAAACGTGGATTGGCCCTCTTGGCGATTTGCCTATTGAGCGGGTGGACATGTCCACGGTGGTCATCCTCGGTGGTGCGGACACCGCCGTTCTGGGCGGCCGGATGGTGACTCGCCGCGGCTATGAAGGGGTGCCATGTACCCCCTAACACCTCCCACCTCCCACCTCTCCTCTGCTTCCTTCTCCGCGATGTGCATTGCCGCACCGCATTCCGGCGCGGGTAAGACCACGATCACCTTGGGGCTTCTCGCGGCGCTCCGCCGACGCGGCCTAGCCGTGCAGCCGTTCAAGTGCGGCCCGGACTACATTGACCCTGGGCATCACCTTCGGGCCTGTGGCGTGGTCTCGCGCAACCTGGATACCTGGATGATGGGCGAAGAC
>JBIJDW010000055.1:0-11712 GCA_044343885.1 Kiritimatiellia bacterium | reverse complement strand
GAGGCGGGTGGACCCTCTACTGGGATGCCGAAAACCGCCTGACCGAAATCGCGAACGCCACCACCCGCATCGTCAACACCTTCGACAGCCAGCACCGGCGCGTTCGCAAACAAGTCTACACCGACAATACGCTCGTGACCGATGCCGCATACCTCTACGACGGCTGGAATTTGGTGGCGGAAACCATCAGCGATCCACAATCCACACACACCAATTTCTACATCTGGGGCGCCGATCGTGACGGCTCGCTGGACTCCGACTCCGGCGGCGTTGGCGGCCTCCTGGCGATCATCCGCGACACCACCGTCTACTACCCCGTCATGAACCACCACGGCGACGTGATGGCGCTGATTGACGACTCCGGCTCCAACATCGTCGCCCGCTACGAATACGACCCTTGGGGCGTCCTCCTCTCCGCCACCGGCCCCGCCGTGGACGCCTGCCCCTTCCGCTGGCAAACGAAATACATTGACGCCGAAACCGGTCTGTACTATTTTGGCTACCGGTTCTTTGACAGTTTAACAGGCCGCTGGCTCTCCCGCGACCCGCTCCAAGAAGAAGGCGGCGTCAACCTCTACGCCTTCTGCGGAAATGATCCGGTGAATGGGGTCGATCCGCTGGGGTTGCGGGATAAATTGTGGACGGGAAAAGGTCATCACATTGCTGTTGTCAGCGTAGTGGAAAGCATATGGGACCGTACGGGGCGATGGACGGACGATGTCATCAAGGCACTCAATTGTCATACAATTGGGCTTAAAATGCATGATGGCTCAGCACATGATCAATATAATCTTCGCGTAAGGGTCTACATAGAGGCTTACTTGGACGGTACTAAACTTGATCCAACCAAAGTCAAAGGAAAAGAGCAGGCAAAGGAATTTGCGGAGGGTCTCGTCAGGGCAATTGAAGAATCTGGCGATGACTACGTGGGCGAGTATCTAAAGATGCTCCGTCGAGGTGCGTCTAAGAATGAGATTGGGGCCTTTGGTAGGTCTTACAAGGCGGCGAGTGAAAGAGGCGAGAAATGGTACTTTAGACGTGCATCCGAATCTGGAAGGAAGGTTGAGGATGTCGCCTCAATCGTCTCGACTCGCGGGTCTCCTCTCCGTCGAAGCGGCCAATATTTAGCACGAAAAGGAGCGAGGGCTTTACTTGGAGGGTTGTCGGTCATGTTTGTGGCAACCATGGCAACTGAGACGGAAGCATCTGATGCTATTGCGGGCGTGTTACCGCCGGGAGCAGGTTTTGCCTGGATGGCTGCGGAGGAACTCGTTGATTGGGGATGGAGCAGTGCGAAGGATTGGGCAGAAAACGACTATTTTCCGACATCGAAGGACGGTTATGGTGGCGAAATCGGGAGACTTGGAGACATAATTGATAATGCTGATGGACATCCATAGAGAAGCAGACGTGTTTCGGATTGGAGCGATAGTATGAAAAAAATATGGAACTTTGATTCCTCACTCGCATCACTGACTATAGATGAGGCAATGAATCTTGCGTTACCCATAGGTGAAGTGGATGATGATTCATTCGCAGAAGAGCATCGAAAACTTTGTGAAGCATATCAAGAATTCATGCTCGCATGTGGATATGACGATAATTTTTGGGATATCCACGACGATATTCCGAGCCATCGCTACCTTGCAGTTACTATATTTGATAGCCAAGCGATTTGCCAGGATTTTATTGAGGCCAACTACAAGTTCTTAGTATCACAATGCCCAAATTGGATTATTGACATTGTCGTTGATACAGTCTATGACGAAGACAAATACCGCGATTGCGTTGATTCCGGCATCATTTTGTCAACCACATGGATTCACATCGATATCGAACATGTCAAGCCGAAGGGTTTGAGTCTCTTCAAGAAACGATTTGGCAATATATTCCCGGAGTTGTGTGTACGGCCCCCGCCGAAAACTCTTGCATATCGAATTGTCGACACGTTTGACAAAAGTGAATGAATGATATTCTCCAAGATCACGCCGACTCTCTCGGTGCCCAAACCCGCTCCGGTCTCGACCTCAACCGCAACGGCGTCCTCGATCTCTCCGGCCCTGATCGCGTCACCGAGTCCCGCTCTTGGTAGGAGACCGACGCCTCCAACAACTACTGGCAAGCCTCCGCCTCCATCCTCTACCCCCACGACGGCTCCGCCGTCCCCATCACCAACGCCATCCAGAAGACGCAACTGACAGGCCTGGGTGGTCCGGGCGCTCCGCACGCGGTTTCTCTTTCCAAGGATATGCTTGGTAATACAACGATCTCCCGCACCTTCGTTGACCCTGCCGCCCGCACCGTCACCCAAACCACGACCTACCCCGACTCCACCAACGCCGCGATCTCCGTCACCGTCAACGGCCTCACGCAATACAGCATCAGCAAGACCGGCGTCCGCACCGACTACGTGTTACGGTCCAAATTGACATCGTAGATTTCCCCAAACTGGCGTCGTAGCGGTTGGGCCGATCGGGCCGGATTGCCATCGGGTTTTGTGTCCGAATAACCGCGCATAGATCGTAGTGCTACGACGGGGTGGGGCGTTTGCCGGGGTCTCATGGCGGTTCATTTTCCGTGCCCGGCCGGCCGCAGTATGATCGTAGCGCTACGATCACACGGGCCGGCCAGGGTTGATTTCAGGGTGTGTTGGATGGCAAGAGTTCGCGCATGGCGTTGGCGAACGACACGCCGAGCACGTGCGTGTAGAAGTCTATCGCATTACCGGCTAGTTCACGTTCGGGCCAGCGCCAGTACGACGCCTTGACGATGAGGCCCTTGTATTCCAGGAGTTCCAGGTTTCCGGCGCCGCGATCCCGGAGGGCGAGACCGCGTTTTTCCAGCAGGGGCGCGAGTACGACCATGCGGGCGGCGCGTATTTGTGCGTGCGTCCACGGTTGTGGGCGCAGGGTGGTGCGGCTGTCACGGCATGGGCGCATCGCAGTCCTCTCGCCAGTGTGAGGCCGCAAGGGACGGGCCTTCTCTCAGCCCCATTGGTTTTATCGATACCGATACCGACCCCGACGCCGATGGTCCCCTCCCCATAATTAGAATTAGAATTGCTGAACAGCACCTCTTGCCATGCGGGATGCGGTATGGTATTTTTCTCCCTGACCCCGTTACCCAACAGGAGCCTATCAAAGGAGGCCGCATGATGACGCCCGCAGACGCAATCATCCTGCTCGTTCTGGCTGTTCTCATCGGCCTGAATGTGTTCGCCCTCATCCGGCGTGCGCGAGAGACGACGGAGAGCCGCTCCGTCGCGGACGACCTCGCCCGTCTCAATGAGCGGCTGCAGCAGGCGCTGGCCGCCGCGCGGCAGGAGTCGGCCGAGTCGGCCGCCGCACAGCGCCGCGAGCTGCTCTCCCAGATGCAGGAACTCGGACGCACCCTTCACGCCCTCCTTTCGACCCTCGGCGAAGGGCAGCAACGCCGCATCGCCGAACTCACCGCCGCCCAGCAGGCGCAGTTCGAGGCCGTTCGCAAGACGCTCGACAGCAAGCTGGAGTCGCTCCGCGGTTCGGTCGGGGAACAGCTCGACAAGGTCCGTCAGGACAATGCCGTTAAGCTCGAGGAGATGCGCCGCACCGTGGACGAGAAACTGCACGACACGCTCGAAAAACGCCTGGGCGAATCGTTCAAGCAGGTCAGCGAACGCCTCGAACAGGTCCACAAGGGCCTCGGCGAAATGCAGGCGCTGGCGGTCGGCGTCGGCGATCTGAAGAAGGTGCTGACCAATGTCAAGACCCGCGGCTCGTGGGGCGAGGTCCAGCTCGGCGCCCTGCTCGAGCAACTGCTCACCGCCGACCAATATGCCGCCCAAGTCCGGGTCCGTCCCCGCTCGACCGAAACCGTCGATTTCGCCATCCGCCTGCCGGGACGCGACGATGGCGATACGCCGGTGTGGCTGCCGATTGACGCCAAGTTCCCCAAGGAGGACTACGAACGCCTCTCGGACGCCGCCGAGCGGGGCGACGCGGCGGGCGTGGAGACTGCGGTGCGCCAGCTCGAAGCGCGCATCCGGCAGGAGGCGCGCGACATCCGCGACAAATACATCGCACCGCCCGACACCACCGATTTTGCAATCCTCTACCTGCCGACCGAGGGGCTTTACGCGGAAGTGCTGCGCCGGCCGGGCCTCGCCGATTTCCTGCAACGCGAGTGCCGCGTCGTCGTCGCCGGGCCCACCACCCTCGCCGCCCTGCTGAACAGCCTGCAGATGGGATTTCGCACCCTCGCCATCCAGAAACGCAGCAGCGAAGTCTGGAAACTGCTGGCCGCCGTCAAAAAGAAGTTTGAAGGCTTTGGCGAGACCTTCAGCCGCGTCCAGAAGAAGATTCAGGAGGCCGACAAGGCACTGGATGACGCCCGCAGCGACACCGAAATCATCGGCAAGCGGCTCCGCCTCGTGGAGTCGGCCGACGAGGCCGCTGTCCGCGACGCCCTCGCCCTCCCCGCCGGGTCCGATGCGGAATAGCCTGACACGCTTCTTACAATCATTTTACGCCATTCTGACCCCTCCGCGCGTGAACTGTGCTTAAATTTCACCGTAACAGAGACAACAGGGGCACAGGTGCCCCGGCTGGAAAGGAGGTGGAGTGAACGCCGTGCAGCGGGGGCGAGGTTTGAAGTAGGAGTGTGCGAGGGTAATAACAACGGGAGAACAATCATGAAAACCAAGTTTGGATTAGTGGCGCGAACCGCCGGGATGGCGATCGCGCTGTGCGGGTTCCAACGCGCGGCGTTGGCGGACCGGGTGAGGCTGGATGTGGGCATGGCGACCACCCATCTGGAGGCAAACAAAAAGCAGATCGGCTACATCAAGGTCGGACTGACGGGGTTTGCGCTCGAACGGGAGCGGCGCACGCCCGTCAATGTGGCGATCATCATCGACCGGTCCGGTTCGATGTCGGGCGACAAGATCGCCAAGGCCCGCGAAGCGGCCATGATGGCCGTGGACCGGCTCAATGCCGACGACATCGTCTCGGTGGTGGCCTATAACGACACCGTGTCGGTTCTGGTGCCCGCCACGAAAGTGTCCGACAAATCGGCCATTCGCGCCGGCATCGAGCGTCTCGACGCCTTTGGCTCCACGGCACTGTTCGCGGGCGTCAGCAAGGGCGCCGACGAGGTTCGCAAGTTCCTCTCGCGCGACCGCGTCAACCGCGTGATCCTGGTTTCGGACGGCCAGGCCAACGTGGGCCCCTCCTCGACCTCCGCCCTGGCGGAGCTGGGCGAGTCGCTGGCCAAGGAGCGCATCTGCGTGACCACGATCGGCCTCGGCCTCGACTACAACGAGGATCTGATGACCCAGCTCGCCCGCAAGAGCGATGGCAACAGCGGCTTTGCCAACAGCAGCGACGACTTGGTCCGGCTGATGAAGTCCGAATTCGGCGATGTCCTGGCGGTCGTGGCCCAGGAGCTCAGCGTGCGCATTGATTGCGCGGAAGGGATCCGCCCGGTGCGCGTGCTCGGCCGCGAAGCCGACATCACCGGCAGCACGGTGCGCGTGCTGATCAACCAGATCAATGCCGGCCAGGAAAAATACGTGCTGCTCGAGGTGGAGGTGCCCGCCACGCGCGCCAGTCAGACGCGCGAGGTCGCCGCCGTCACCGCCTCCTATGCGAACATGATGACCCGGTCAACCGACACGCTCTCCGCCACGACCAGCGTCCGGTTCACCGATTCGCCGGCGGAGGTAGAACGGAGCGTCAACCGCGAAGTCATGATCGCGGTGGTCACCCAGACGGCCGTCGAGCGGAATAAGCTGGCGGTGGAGCTGCGCGACAAGGGCCGAATCGAAGAGGCGCACGCCGCCCTGACCGACAACGCGGGCTACCTGAAGCACAATGCGTCCAAGCTTGACTCCGCAGCGCTGGGAGTGTACGCTGCACGCAACGTAGTGGATGCGAAGAATCTGGACGACGCCAATTGGGGCCGGCAACGCAAGGACATGCGCTACATGCAGCGTTCTTCGGAGGCGCAACAGAGCTATTGAACCAACATGAAACCGAAGCTGATCGTCATGCTCCTGCTACTGGTGCTGCTCCCGCTGGGGCTGATCGCCTGGCTGGGCGTAGGAATCGCGCGCCACGAGCAGGAGCGCGTTCAACAGCGCATGCAGCAGGCGCTGACGGCGCGCCTGACGGATCTCCGGGACACCGTTGGCCGTCTGATGGAAAAGGATGCACGCGAGTTGCAGCGCCTGACCGATCTCCAGACGTCCGAGGCCGAGGCGATCCGCGAGCTGGTGCGGGGGCGGCGCCTAATCCGGCAGTTGTTCGTGCTCGCCCCGGACAAGGCGTTTCTCTTTCCGCCTCCCGGCGGGTCGAGCGAGCGGGAGCGCGAGGCGCTCCAACGGCTGGCGCCGGTCTGGAAATCGGCGGCCGTCTTTCATCCGGCCGGAGCGGAGAGCGGCGCATCCTCGACACAATCGGGCTGGCATACCTGGTTTGCGGACGACGGCGTGCAGCTTTTTTACTGGCGGCACCTGACAGACGGCCGGACGGTCGGGGTTGAACTGGAAAGCACCGCCCTGCTGGCGGATGTCATCGCCCTGCTGCCCGCCTCCGATGCCGGCCCGGCCGACCTGCCCGCGGGCCGCATCGTGCTACAGGACGCCCGAAATATTCCGCTGTACCAGTGGGGCGCCTACCGGCCGGACGCGAAGGAGCTTCCGCTGGCCCGTCTGACGTTTGCGCCGCCGCTGAATGCGTGGAGTTTGGAATACTACGTGCCCGCCGCTCAGGCCGGCCGGACCGTGAGCGCCAGCGCGCGGTTCAACGTGGGCGCCGCAGTGGGCGTGGTCGCGCTCACCCTCGTCGCGCTGGCCCATGCGCTCTACCGCGCCAGTTCGAGCGAACTGCGCGCCGCAGCGCAAAAGGTGAGCTTTGTCAATCAGGTGTCGCACGAGCTCAAGACCCCGCTGACCAACATTTGCATGTACGCCGAATTGCTGGCTGAACGCATTCCCGATGACGACGGACAGGCGCGCGGCCACATCGGCATCGTCATTGCCGAGAGCCGCCGCCTGGGCCGGCTGATCGGCAACATCCTGACCTTCGCCCGGCAGCAAAAGGCCCGTCTGACGCTCCACCCGGCCGCAGGCACTGTGGACGCGATCATCGCCGACACGCTGGAAAGCTTCCGTCCGGTCTTGCAGGAGGCCGGCGTGCAGATCGCGTTCACCCCCGACGCCGGGCGAATGGTGATGCTGGACTCCGATGTGCTCACGCAGATTCTCGGCAATTTGTTCAGCAACGTCGAAAAATACGCCGTGGGCGGCCAGGCGCTGGAAGTGACCAGCCGGCAGACGGACGATCGCACCGAGATCCAGGTCGCCGACCGCGGTCCCGGCATCCCCGCCGCGCAGGCGGACGACATCTTCAAGCCGTTTGTCCGGCTGAGCAACTCGCTCACCGACGGCGTTTCCGGAACGGGCATCGGCCTCACCATCGCCCGTGATCTGGCGCGCCTGCACGGCGGCGACGTCACGCTGGCGCGCGCGGAGGTCGGCGCGTGTTTCCGGGTGGTCTTGCGCACGCCCCCGATAACCACAACAGGTGCCACATGAAGATCCAAGTCGTCGAAGATGATGCCCGCACCCGCAAGGGATTGCTGGAGATTCTCGCCAACGAGGGGTACGAGACCTGCTCCGCCGCGAACGGCACCGACGCGCTGGCGGTCTTTGCGAAGGAGTCGCCCGATGCGCTCTGCCTTGACATCATGATGCCGGGGCTGAGCGGATACGATGTCTGCCGCGAGATTCGCAAGACGAACAGCCGCGTCCCCATTCTGTTCATCAGCGCCAAATCCGAGGAGGTTGACAAGGTGCTCGGTCTGGAGCTGGGCGCGGATGACTACATCTCCAAGCCATTCGGCGTGAAGGAGGTGGTGGCGCGGATTCGCGCGGTCACGCGGCGGTGCCTGGCGGCGCGTCCGTCCGCCACGCCGGCCGTTTCGTTTACAATGGCCGATCTCAAGGTCGTTCCGGCGGAACTCCGCGTCTATCGCGGCAAGCAGGCGATCGAGGTCAGCCTGCGGGACATGCGCATCCTGCAGATGCTGTACGACAACCGGGGACGGGTGCTGGATCGCAACACCCTCTTCGACACCTGCTGGGGGATGAACTACATGCCCAACAGCCGGTCGCTCGACCAGCATATCTCGCAATTGCGCAAGCGCATCGAGGCCAATCCGGCCAAGCCGCGCATCATTCTCACCGTTCACAATGCCGGGTATCGTTATGATGTTTAAGAAATCGGGAACAAATGGGCCGCCACAGGCGTCTAAGGATACACGTGTGTGTCTCCGGAGAAATGATATGAAAAAGTGCGTGTGTGTTATTGCGGTGGCCTGGTCGGTGGCGTGGGCCGGAACGAGCTGGGCGGAAGGGAACAAGCCGGAGTCGCCGCTGGGGCTGGAACTGGATCTGGTGGACGGATCACACCTCATCGGCATTCCCGGCATCACGCACGTGTCCGTGCAGACATCCTTCGCCCTGATGAGCATTCCCCTGGCTCAGATACAGACCATCGGGATCGGCAACGATCACGAGTCGCTTGAACTCAGCCTGCGCAACGGCGACAAACTCACCGGCGTGATCACCCTTCAGCCGATTGAGCTGGCAACGTCCTTTGGGAAGGTGTCGGTCGGTCTCGAACACATCCGCAAAATCCGTGTAACCACGACAGACTCGGAAACGCGGGAGATGCTGAGAAAGGGGCTTGTGCTGCATTATACGTTCGACAAGAAAGAAGCCGGGATCGTGACTGACCAGAGCGACAAGAAAAACAACGGCACGGTCGTGGGCGCCACATTCGCCGACGGCAAAAACGGCGGTGCCTACAGCCTCAGCGGCAGCCATGATCACATCACCGCGCCGAACAGCGACAGCCTCGAAATCAAGGACAAACTGACCCTCGCGATCTGGGTCAATCTGACCTCGTTGAACCCCGGCGGATACGGCAACGAAGTGGGCTACATCCTCAATAAGGGAGACGACCTTTGGTGGAACCCAGCCTTCAGCTTGGGCTATGGCAAGGGAGGCGGGGAACCCTTTTTTCACGTCTGCAACGCCACCGATCCGCAGCAGGGAGGCGGCAAGAGCGCCGGAAGCGCCGCCAAGATGGAACTCGGCAAATGGTATCACCTAGCCGGCGTGTACGACGGCGCCACGGTCAAGCTCTATGTCAACGGGAATCTCGATAAGACGGAAGCCTATTCCGGACCGCTCCGCTCCGACAAGGCGCCGGTCCATCTGGGCGGCGGCAAGCTGTTCGGTGTCGACTGGGGCAATAATTTCACCGTCAACGGGGTTATCGACGATGTGATGATCTTCAACCGGGCGCTGTCCGACAACGAAGTCCGCAAGCTTTTCAGCGCCCAAAAGTAAACGGCCCAAGCAAACAGGAGGATGACATGAGCAGACACACGTTTTGGATCGGTGTATGTGCGGCCGCGGCGCTCGCTGGCGCGGCAGGGGCTGAACCGGACCCGGCAGCAGCCCCCATTCAACTGACGGTCGAGCTGTCCGACGGATGCCGCCTCATCGGCGTTCCGGCTCTGACCTCGGTCCCCATCATTTCGGCGATCGGCAAAATCGACGTGCCGCTGGCTCAGGTAACGACGATGACGTTTCAGGACGACCATGAGGGCATCACCGTCGCGCTGGTCAATGGCGACCGCCTGACCGGCGTTCAGAGTCTGGGCGAACTGCGGATGAAGACCCTTTTCGGAGACGTCGCCATCAAGCCCGTGCTCATTCGCAAGATCGAATGCCGAGCGGGCTATACGTTGTCACAGGGGCCCACCGAGGGACTGATTGCCTGGTATCCCTTGGAGGGCAATGCCAAAGATGCCAGCGGCAACAGGTTGGACGGCATTCCATCAGAGACCATCCAACCGGTTGCTGACCGGTTTGGCAGGCCGGGCGCCGCCATTCGTTTTACCGGTGATTCCTCGTACATACGGGTGCCGAATTTCGTCCATAGCCTTACAGGATTCGCGGCATGTGTCTGGGTCAAACCCAGTAACCCCGGCCCTCTGGGTCAGAAGTATCATGATATCATCTCCAAGCATGGATGTCCCGAGGACCTCGAGTTGCTGATCAAGCGTGATCTGGACGGCAAGTATGGCGTTGAATGGAATATTGGCGGTGTTTTTTATGACCTCGATTCGCTCAACACGGGAATCGTTGAACCCTCGTTTGCGAGTTGGGACTTTCTCGTCCTCCAATACACAGGCGCCAGCATTCAGTTTTACATGAACGGAAAGTTGATGCGGGAACGAAAAGCCAGCGGAAAGATCGCGACAAATCCCCATTTGCTCACGTTTGGCGGTTACGGGACCAATCCGGCGGATGAGAGTTATGTTGGACTTATGGATGACATTCGATTGTATAATCGCGCACTCAGCGTTGCGGAGATTGAGCAGCTCTATAAGTTGCGTTAATTATGGAAGCTGATGATTTTTGTGGGAATTAGGCCAATCGGCGACTTGCCGAAGTGAGAACACAGAAAAGGAAGGATGACATGCGAAGACACTTGCTCTGGATAGGCGTATGCGCGGCCACGGCCCTGATCACGGCGGCTGGCGATGAAACGCAGACCAACGCCACGCTCCGCCTCGCCATCGACCTGGTCGACGGCTCGCGTCTCATCGGCACCCCCGTCATCGCGACGGTGCCCGTGCAGACGTCCTACGCCAAGATGGATGTGCCGCTGACGCAAATCAAGGACCTGAAGATCGGTGACGATCACGAAACCGTGATCCTGAACTTGCGCAACGGCGACACGCTGACCGGCGTGATCAGTCTGGCGCCGATCAAGCTGGAGACCCTCTTCGGTCCGGCATCCATCGGCATCGAACACATCCAGCAGCTTCGCGTGACGCTGGGTGGCATGAGCCTCGGGTCCAAGTGGAGTGTGCGTAACGATTTTTCTACAACATCCAATCCCAGCGGTCCTTGGTCCTATGGATGGACCCCCGACGACAATCCGGCCTTTACGCGCTATACGTCTAGGCTTCAAAAACCGGGCCTGGATGTGTGGCAGGGAGCCAAAGATTGGTTTGGCGTCTACATCAATCACAGCGACGAGACGATGTATGGCGCACGTCCGGGAGAGGTGTCCATCCATCCTGGGCCAAACAGGGAACACAGTGTCGTACGCTGGCAGGCCCCCAGATCGTGTACGATCATCGTAAAAGGCGCCTTTGGTTCAGGAGATGCAGGAGCCATGACTGTCCGTGTTCGCCACAACGCAACGCAACTGTTTTTGGCTTCCGACACCTCCAAAGATGAGCCGTTCCTGTTTGAATTGAAGGTGCAACAAGACGACACCGTGGACTTTGATGTGGGTTGCGGAAGAGGCGGTAGTATGTGGTGCGGCACGACCCCGATTGACGCGGAAATTGTGGTGAAATGAACACCGGAAAAGGAAGGATGACATGAGCAGACACACGTTTTGGATCGGTGTATGTGCGGCCGTGGCGCTCGTCGGCGCGGCAGGGGCTGAGCCGGACCCGGCAGCAGCCCCCATTCAACTGACGGTCGAGCTGTCCGACGGATGCCGCCTCATCGGCGTTCCGGCCCTGACCTCGGTCCCCATCATTTCGGCGATCGGCAAAATCGACGTGCCGCTGGCTCAGGTAACGACGATGACGTTTCAGGACGACCATGAGGGCATCACCGTCGCGCTGGTCAATGGCGAC
>JBIJDW010000336.1:0-3762 GCA_044343885.1 Kiritimatiellia bacterium | reverse complement strand
GAGGGCTACACGACCGACCCGAGCTGGGATTCGGTGAAGAAAATCATCAGCCGTCTCAAAACCTCCCCGCGCGTCGCGGCGGTTGACCTTCGGGAAGATGATCGTGTGTTGCCGCCCGTCGGCCTTTCCACTTCGGTTGATCTCGCCACCCTGCCAACGTTCAGGCGGTTTGTCATCTCCCTGGAGGTCAAACGCCCATGATCCGACGCCCCCATATTTCCGAACGCCAGCAGGTCGCGCTGATCCTCTTTGTCGTCGTCGTCGGACTGGTGCTGGTCTGGACCCTGCTGCTCCAGCCGCAAATGCGCGTCCGCGCCGAAAACGAACAGATTCGCCAGCAACTGGCCAGCAGCCCCTACGCCAATCTGAGCATGGAGAGCCTCAAGGAGGTGGCCGCGCAGGAGACTCAGGCCGAACAGCGTCTGCAGAAGGAATGGGCGGCCGCATGCCAGCGGCTGGCCACCTTCTCCCAGAGCACGGTGCGCCGGGCTACCGTCGATCGCATCGACTACAAGGTTGCGTTGGAAAAAGCCTGCCAGCGTCTCGGGGCCAAGTCCGTTTCACTCGGCATCCCGCTCATCCCCGTGGGTCTCGGTGTGGACGAGACGCTCCCCACCAACGCCCAGATCCGCGATCGCATGCTCCAGCTTAAGGCCGTCGAATACCTGGCCGACCTCGCACTCGACAACCGTATCCAGCAACTGGTGGCACTCACGCCGATGGCGTCCGTCGCGCATCCCGGTCCGGACGGACGCCTGTTGTTCACCGAATATCCGGTCCAGGTCACCTTCGATGCCGACTTCGTTAATCTCTACCAGCTCTTCCAATCCGTCTTTGAGGAAAACCGCGTTTTCGCCTTTCACTCGATCCGGGCGATGTCGGGTCCAGACATCGAATCGCGCCTGCGCATTCAAGCGGTCCTGAGCGCGCTTGTGTTTGAGTAAGTTTGGGAGCACCACCATGGAAAAACTTTGGACATTCCTGATGCAGACCAACGCGAAGGCGCTTTTCGTCCTAGCGCTGGTGGTCTTGTTCGGCGTTTCCGCGTGGCGGGGGTGGGTGGAGATTGCCGCCGCCAGTCGGCCGGTGCCTGATGAACCGGTCACGGGGCGCGCGCAGTTCAAGCCCGGCAAGGATCTCGGACTCATCGCCTTCGCATCCAACCAGCTCGCCACTGTGCATGCACTACCGGTCAACCCGTTTCGACCCACCCTCGAAGCCCTCGCATCCAATCCCGCCACGCTTGTGGCCATCAGCAAAGGTGAATGGCCCACCTCTCTCCCGACGAACAAGCCGCCCAAGATCCCCGGCACCAACGCCTTCGCCCACGTGCGTCCACCGTCGACAAACGCCACGGGATCTGGTGGCGCGCCGGCGGTCATCACGCCCCGCCTGACCTTCACGGGATTTTTCAAGCGTCCCGACGGCCGGACTCTCGCCCAATTTCGCGACTCGGTCGCCAACGCCTCGGTCTTCAAGCTGCCCGGTGACGTCCTGCGTGGCGCCACCCTGGTGGAGGCCGATATCCGCCACGCCAAGCTCCTCCTTCCAAGCGGCAAGGAGGTCATTCTAGCCATCAACGAATCCGTCGATCTTCCCCCGGAGCGGGCCAAACCATGATCGAACCCGACATCCACACTGCGGCGGACGCTCATCCGCCAGCCGAGAAGCGCCCCGATCACGGCGCCTTCCTCCGTTTCTACGACGCGGGCATGGTGCTTGAACTGGCCGAACGTCTGATTCAGGATGGCATGCTCACCGAGGCCCAGCTCGGGGAGATGCAGGGGCGCGCCTCCCTCACCGGCAAGACACTCGACGCCCTGTTCTTCGATGAATCGGCCGTCGACGAAAAGGCCCTCCTCTCGCGCTTCTCCGAATTGAGCGGTATCCCTTTTAAAAATATCGGTGAGTACAAGAGGGACCCCGATGTCATCACCAAAGTGCCAGCCAAGATCGCCCTGCGCCACCGCATCGTCCCGCTGATGCTTCACAACGGCATTCTGACTCTGGCCGTCAGCCGCGTCCCCTCGCTCACCACCGTGGATGGACTGCGGATGGTGCTCGACTCCGCGCTCGACTGGGTGCTCGTCCCCAATACCGACGTCGCTCGCTCGCTCACCCATTTCTATGGCCTAGGCGCCGAAACCATCGACCAACTGATTGCCGAGGCGGAGGGGGCCGAGAACGACTCGGGCGACGAAGACATTGCCGTCCGCACCGAAGAGACCGGCATGGTCCGGTTCATCAACATGGTGATCGCCGAGGCGATCCGCATGGACGTGACCGATATCCATATCGAGCCGTTCGAGCACGCCCTCCGACTCCGCTACCGTGTCGACGGCATCTTGCAGGAGATTCCCCTGCCCAAGGGTGTGGAGCGTCTCAAGCGCGCCGTCGCCTCGGCCGTCAAGATCATGGCCAACGCCGACATCACGGAGCGCCGCAAGCCGCACGACGGGCGCATCAAGATTCGTTGCGGCGCCAGCGACTACGATCTGCGCGTCTCGGTTCTGCCCACCGGCTGGGGTGAGACGTGCTGCCTGCGCATCCTGAACCGCGGCAACATCTCGGTCGACCTCGACAAGCTCGGACTCTCCACCAACCAGCTTCCCAAGATCGCCAAGCTCACGGAACTCCCGCACGGGGTCATCCTCATGACCGGCCCCACCGGCAGCGGCAAGACGACGACCCTGTATGCCCTCCTCTCCCGGATCAACACCACCGGGGTCAAGATCATCACGGTCGAGGATCCCGTCGAATACCAGATGGCCGGCATCAGTCAGGTGCAGGTTCACAGCAAGATCGACCTGACGTTCGCCACGGCCCTCCGCTCGATCCTCCGTCACGACCCCGACGTGATTCTGATCGGTGAAATCCGCGACTCCGATACCGCCGATATTGCGGTGCGCGCTTCGCTCACCGGCCATCTCGTGCTCTCCACACTGCACACCAACGACGCCCCCTCGGCCATCGCCCGTCTCACCGACATGGGGGTCGAACCTTACCTCATCGCCTCATGCGTCGAGGGCATTGTCGCCCAGCGGTTGGTGCGGCGCGTCTGTCCGCTCTGCACCGAGTCGTTCCACCCGCCACAGCCGATCCGCGACGAGATCGCCAGCTTCTACCCCGACCGCATCGCCTCAGCCACCTTCGTCATCGGCCACGGTTGCCCCAACTGCAGTTTCACCGGGTACCGAAGCCGCAGCGCCATCAACGAAGTGATGATCATGAACGACTCCTTGCGCGGCCTCGTCGTCTCCCGCCAGCCCGCCAACATCATCAAGGATGAGGCGCTGAAGCACGGCATGGTGACGCTCCGCCAAGACGGCTGGCTCCGCGTCATCGAGGGCCGCACCTCGGTCGACGAGGTGCTGCGCGTCGCTGGCCGGATGGAGGTCTAGCATGAAGGGACAGGGGGCAGGGTTGAGTGGAACGGTTTCGAGAATATCGGTATTGTCGATATTTTCGAAATCTCGGCCCCGCGCACGCGCCGGTCTGACCCTCGTGGAAGTCCTCTTCGTCATGATCATCTTCGCCATCCTGATCGGACTGGTCATCGGCCTCGGCCGTTATGCCGACACGGCCACCCGGATTCATCAGGCACGGACCGACCTCGGCGAATGGTCCGTGGCCCTCGCCAGTTGGCACGACACCTTCGGCGAGTATCCGACGTCCCTCGACAGCACCGTCGGGGGTCTTGTTTCCAACACGGTGCTCATTACACGGTTCACAACCAACGCCGTCGGTACCGCTGAGAACACG
>JBIJDW010000335.1:0-3768 GCA_044343885.1 Kiritimatiellia bacterium | reverse complement strand
CGGTTGTTCACCTCTCGTTGCTCCCCACCCCGCCTTGCGGCGACGCAGTTACGTTCAGTTACATGCGGATACATGCCCGCACGGCTGGGACTTTCACCCTGCTGTTTGTGTGCGCTTGTGGGCGCACTAGGGCGACGGCGTCCCCGCCGCGCCGCAGATGATGGAGAAGGCTGATGGAAGGTCCGTCCCTTGCGGGGTTCCCTGTCGCTCAGAACAAGGATTCCGTCTGCGTAAAGGGGAGCAACCGGCATCCCTGAAACTGCTGCTCGGCCTCCCCGGCATAGACGACCGCGCCCGGCTTGATGCGTGGGTCGAGCGCCTCGAAGGTCTTGAGCCGTTTGATGAACTCCGGGTTGAACGTGCGTGAGGCCTTGATCTCGATGGGGGTCAGCTCGCGATGCTCGGATTTGATCAGGTCTATCTCGAAGCCGCGTTGGTCGCGGAAGAAATAGAGATCCGCATCCTTTCCGGCGTTGTAGCGGGCTTTTAAGGCTTCGATCACCACCATGTTCTCAAACAGGTTTCCCATCAGCGGATCACGCGCCACCTGCTCTGGCGTCCGAATCTCCAGCAGGTAGGCCGCCAAGCCCGGTTCCGTGAAGTAGAGTTTGGGCGATTTGATGAAGCGCTTTCCGAAATTCTCGTAGTAGGGTGGCAGTCGGAAGACCACAAACGAAGCTTCCAGTACTGCGAGCCACTCGTTGAGCGTGGTGCTGCTCACGCCGACTTCGCCGCCCAACGCATGGAGATTAACGACCTGACCGATCCGACCGGCCAGCAGCTTGATGAACAATTCGAAGGTGTGCAGATTGCGGACGTGGATCAGTTGTCGCACATCCCGTTCGACATAGGTCTCGAAGTAGTTTCGGTACAGCGAATCGGACGGAATATCTTCCTGATAGCGACGCGGCAGGAAACCGTTGTGCAGATAGACATCGCGGTCCATCCGGAAACCGGCGTCCGTGAGTTCGCCGATGGACAGCGGCAGAAGTTTCAGCACGGCAGTTCGGCCGGCCAGCGATTGCGCGATGGAGGCCCGAAGGTTCAGTTGCTGCGAACCTGTCAGAACATATCGTCCTTTCCGGTCCGGATGTTCGTCGACCAAGACCTGAATGGAGCTCAGCAAATCAGGGACGCGCTGAATCTCGTCCACGATCACCGGCTCTGGAAAACGCCGCAGAAACTCCTTGGGGTCACCCTGGGCCATGGCACGGAGTTCCGGATCTTCCAGATTGGCATAGGCGTAATCGGAGAAAATGGCTTTGGCCAGTGTGGTCTTGCCGGACTGGCGGGGGCCGGTCAGCGTGACCACCGGGTAGAGTGCGGCCGCCGCCCGCAATGATTTTTCCATTCTTCTCGGAATCATCGGTAGGTTGCCCTCATTAGAACTTGCTCGACACCAGCATCATAGAAGAGAGGCGGTGTTTTTTCAAGTACAAATTCAAAACACACCATCCGTGCGTTTTGTGCGTTTTTGTGCAAGGGATTCGGCCTTGTCTCGGAGTTTGTTTGTGAAGGAAGACGTGTATCGGGTAATATGTGAACACCATGCCGACAAAAACAGACAGAGAACTGCTGGCCGCCTGGCGGGAGACGGGGGACGAATCCGCTTTCGCGGAGCTTGTCGCCCGGCATCGGCAGATGGTCTTTCGGACCAGTCTGCGGATGTTGGGAAGCGTTCAGGACACCGAGGATGCGGTGCAGGCCGTGTTCGTCGTATTGGCGCAGAAGGCGGAGCGTTTGCAGCGCGAAGGCAGTCTGGGCGGGTGGCTTCACACCGTGACCCGCCACGTGGCCATGCAGGCGCTGGCGCGCCGGGCCAGTCACACCAGACAGGAGAAGGAATTCGCCATGTGGGCTGAAACCGACATCGAGGCGTCCTCGTCGAACGTGGATACGAGTGCTGTGCTGCGGTGTCTGGATCAGGAACTGGCCGGCTTGTCGGCGGTGCTTCGACAGGCCGTTGTCCTCCGCTACCTGCAAGGGAACAGCGAAAAGGCGGCTGCGGAACTGGCTGGCTGTCCGCTCGGCACGCTCAGTTGGCGCGCGAGCAAGGGCATTGCCAAACTGCGGCAACGCCTCGCCAAGCGCGGCGTCGCGCTCGGCGGCGTGGCCCTCGTCGGTCTGCTCACCTCCGAAGCCTCGGCGGCGGTACCGGAAACACTCCTTCCTTCCATCCTGGCGACCGTGAAAACTGCCGTGGCGACAACCGCCACGGCCACGACCACCACAACAACAGCAGTCATGCTGGCGAAGGGAGCAATGAAGGCCATGTTTATAGCACAAGTCAAGATGGTGGCGGCTGTGGCCGCAGCCGTGATCGTAACAGGAACGGCGGTGCCGGTGGGCATCGCCGTGGCTCAGGCGGCTGAGAAGGCAAAGAAAGAGGGCGTGACAATGGCGACGGTGCAGACTGAGAACATTTCCAAGAACGCCCGCTACACGTTGGATCGGAAGGAGGATAGGACGATGAAACAGCCGGGAGCGAAGAATCTGTTGGGGCCGGACGAATTGAAGAACTGGAGACTCACCGCATGGCGTCCGCAGGGCCGCATGTGGGCACTCGACGACGGGGTATTCCATGGTTTCTGCTCAAACACCTGGGTCGGGCACGCCGAATGTTTCGCGGACATGGTGTTGACGTGCGAGGTGCTTTACGACGGATTCGGCGGTGGCGACATCTGCGTCCGGGGCGACCGTGACGCCGACAAGACATGGGAGCGCGGCTACAACTTCGCCATCGGGCACCACAACATGGCGGAGAGGACCCAAGGGCGCGTTATCCTCACCAACCCGAAGGGGCATCACGAACCGTACATTGAGTTCCCCACGAACCAGTGGATCACCTTGACCATTTCAGCCATTGGGAACAGGATTGAGGCATTCATTTCACCCGATCAGCGGCTGACGTTTCTCGATGCCGAGAACCGCTTCACGTCCGGTCAGGTCTGCCTCTCAGACCAGAGTTGCCAGAAGGGAGACAACTGCCGCTGTGATGGTTCCGGCCACATCAAGTTCCGGAATCTGGTGGTCACGCCGCAGAGCAGATCGAACAGAGACTGATGGGTCCAACACGCCGT
This sequence comes from Kiritimatiellia bacterium, assembly GCA_044343885.1. Classification (GTDB taxonomy): domain Bacteria; phylum Verrucomicrobiota; class Kiritimatiellia; order RFP12; family JAAYNR01; genus VGWG01. The sequence continues at coordinate 688 of JBIJDW010000335.1, read as the reverse complement.
CGCAGTTTACGTCGCGTTCCGCGCCGAAGAGGCACCCGACGCGATGTTTCGCGTGAAAGCGCTGGGAACGCCGGCTACTTTGGCAGACCGCTGCGGCCAGAAAGCTTCTCGCGCTGAGGAGAATCTGCAACGCTGACTTCACACGGTCTCGATCTTCTCCGTGATCTCCTGGAAGAATTCCGGAGACCAGATTGCCAGCGTGGATGGATCGCGGATGAAGCGGCTCGTTTCCTCCCGCGCCTGGGCGACGTCCAATTCGGCAATGGTGGCACGCAGGCGGTTGAACAGGTCGGCGCGGGTGAGGGCCGCGTCACCGGTCCAGTCGCCCGAGGCACGCATACGCGCTTCCAGGTGGCTGAGGTGAAGTTGCGGATGATGGCTGACATACCAGACCAGATCGTACCAGTCGCGCCCCTTGACCCGGCTCTTCCATTTTCGGCAGAGGATCGCGTGCATCTTCCCGGCGAAGAGATCCGGCTGACGGTACACGCGCACGGCAAACGGCGTCGGCAGGAGCACGGTCCGGCTCTCCGTATCGAACCCAGCCGGAGGATCGGTATCAATCTCCAGCTTGATCTTCAATGTTTGATGGCGATGTAGCGCTGTGGGGGTGGCTTGGATGACAATCAACTGCTCTGCGGTATTGGCCTTGAGAAAGGCGGATTCGATGGCCGAATCAGCCGTCTTC
>JBIJDW010000334.1:0-3785 GCA_044343885.1 Kiritimatiellia bacterium | reverse complement strand
TTTCGATCGGCGAACCGCCGATGCTGGTATCAATCAGGCCGATGGGCACGCCCGTCTCCTTCTGAATGCGGCGCGCAAAGTAGAAACCCGTGCCGTTGAAGCTGCCGGCGTTGGTGGGAGTACAGGGCACCCACAGAGGCTTCTCGTCAAATCTTGCACTGTTCCCGAGCCAGACCACCACCCCGATGCGTCGCAACATGGGGTAGTCGGCTGTGGGGATGTCCGACTTGGAGTCGCAGTCCTTCAGCGGGAGCCACATGTTCGACTGCCCGCCGCACAGCCACACATCGCCGACGAGCACGTCCTTGACGGTAATCGTGTTCTTGCCGCTGACCACGAGGTCCTGGCCGGTGGCGTTGAGTTTCTGGGCCGGCAGGCGGACGGACCAGTTGCTGCGGGCGTCGGCCTCGGTCGCAGCCTGGGCGACGCCCAGTTTGACCGTCACCGTTTCGCCCGGTTCTGCCGTGCCCCAGACCGGCAGGGCCATGTCGCGCTGCAGCACGGCGTGATCGGTGAACATTTTCGACAGCGTCACGTCGGCCCAGGCCGACAGGCCCAACCCCAGACTCATAACCAAGACACCAACAAACACGAATCGCTTCATTTGCATCTCCTTATTCTCCGTTTCGGTTGACGATAACGGCGACGACTACGGTGGACGAATTCGGAATTCTCCTCGTTATCCGTAGTCGTCGCCGTAGTCGTCCACCGGGTTCTGCCGTCGCGAGACATGTCCTAAGTAGTTACCCTTTTCTTCTACTTATTCCCCAACTCCAGCGCTACTTCGCCGGCCAGGCCGAGCAGTTTCGCGTCCTCTTCGGTCTGGATGAACCAGGGCACGAAGTCGCCCTGGTTGATGGTCTTGTCCCGTGAAGCCAGATACCGTTCAGTTCGCTGCTGGAGGTCGGAGCTGAGCTTCTTGTCCGCCACGGCGCGCCGGAGAACGAGAACCGCCTCGCACAGTTGCACGCCCTCGCGCAACATCTCGAACCGCTCCGTGGCCACCGGCCCGTCGGGCCCGGGATAGAGCAGGGACAGGGTCGTGCCTTGATAGGCCCAACCTGTGCCGCGGCCGGCGCCCGTCGCGGCGTATCCGCCGGAAGGCTTCTTCAGCGGGAACAGGTCCGCGCCAATTTGGCCTATGCCGTCATAACCCCTGTTCACGGCGCCTAGCTCCACCAGCCGGCGGTAATCCCTGATTGCCATTGTGTCGCGGATCTCATTGCGGCAACCGTTGGCAAAGGTGTTGCGACGCGGTTGGTCGAGTGACCAAAGCGGCGGCAGTTTGCCGGAGGGTTGGGTCTGCACGCCGTCGGCATGGCGAACCGTCATGGCGACCTTCGTATCGGTCCCCACGAACTTCATACTCTCTCTTCCGCTATGAGCAACGAAACTCCACTCACCCTCCGGCCAGATCTTGTGGGCCACGTCCACCAACGTCGGATCAGGCAGGGGGTACTGAGAATTGTAGCCCAGGGTCGTATCGCCCAACAAGCCGCGGGCCTTGACTTTCACGAGAACTTCGCTCAGCACCGGCCGCCAGAACGCTTCGGTGAATTGATTGGGCATACGTTCGAGCTTACCCGTGGCCGGGTCGAACACGGACACCTCAAGCCCTCCCCCCGGTCCGCTGTTATGCCCTCCCGCGCCCCAGCAGTTCAATCGCAGAGGTTTCGGTTTACCGACATACTTGACCACCATGTCGAGGTAGCGGTCGAGGTTCGTGAAGTCGTGCTTGAAGGAACCGTCCGGCTGCTTGATCCAGCGCACCAGCGACTCCGGGTTGCCGCGGGGCCCGAAGAAGTCACACGCTAGGTTGGCTTCGACCTGGCGCGAGTTTGCCTCGGCCAGGATCGCCAGCGATTGGCCGACCATTTTCAGGTGCTTGTCCGAGTAGTTCGTCAGGTTGTAATACTTCGCATACACCTCTTCGGCGTGATACAGAAAATTCTGCACGCGGAAATCTTTCGGATCGGGTATGGTCCAGGCACACACCTCCACCCGCAGCGGGACCGTAGTGACCGGAAGTCCGTCCGCCGAGACGCTCACCTTGCCTTCATACAGACCCGGCGGGACGTTCCTGGGCACCCGCACCGTGAACCAGAGCGGCGCCACCGCCCCGGGAACGAGCGGCTTCGGCTCAGCGCGCAGGTGATACAGACTCACCCCCTGCGGTTTGGTGCCGGCCACAGGGATCTCCGCAGGAATGACATCGAACAGGCCATCAAAACGATCGTCACCCACCCATGACGTTCCAAGCGTGGCTACCACGGCGTAACGCACACGCACGGCGGAAGCGGCGATCTTGCCGCCTTGCGCTTGCGTCAGGTCCGTTACATTCACCTTCAACCCCTTGATCGCCTGATCGGAACCAACCACCAACCGCCCGGAAAACACGCCGTTGCGCGGGGCGCTGATTTGGATCGGCCGCAAGGGGGGTTCCGCCGCCATGCCGCGATCGAAAACGCTGAGCGTATCGCAGGGACCGCAGTTCCATACCTGGATCCGACGGGTCACCGCCGTTCCCGCTGGCGATACGGTCAAGCGCGCGTTCAGTAAGCCCACCGGCGGCCAGCCTGCGAAAAACGAACCGTATCCGCCGGTTAACACCCGGGCATTCACCGGCGCGGCATGGGTTTCGACGGCAATGACATTTACGCCCTTGCGTAACACGGCGGCTGGAATCTGCACGTCTCGCAGTTGCCGGTTGCGCAGCGCCAGGCGATTCGCATTCTTATCGTCATCGGTTGCCAGCACCTTGCCCTGCGGTGTCAGGAAGGCTTCCTCGGGGTAGTCCATGGCCGGCGAGGCCAGGTCCGGTCTCTTATCCGGCATGTCGCCGCGGGCCACTTCCTGTCCGTTGACATAGACGACGACCCCGCCCCAGTAATCCAGCGAGAGGACGCAGGCCTTCACCTGAGCGGGATCATTGATCTCGAATCGGGTGCGCGCCAGCAGCAGAACCGTACTGTAAATGTTGTAGCAATTGTCCGACCCGACCGGACCGCCGTTGGGATGCACCGCCGCAGCCGGAACCGGCTGGGGTAGCAATACGCGCGGCCAGACGCTGTCATCCATGGCCGGGCCTATCCAGTCGGACGGCGGCAGTTGTGTCATCTCTCCGCAGAAGACCGTATGGGTCGAAGCCGCCACGGCCTTTCCGTCATCCTTCTTAGCATGCCGGCAGGGCGGTCCTAAAGTTCTCGCCTGGATGCCGCCGTGCGCAGGAGCCCAGGATCCGTTCATAAAGTCGACGAGTCCTGGAACCAGATTGCTGTCGGCGGTACGCACGTGGTGGACACCTCCCACCCGGAACTGCCGCCAGACCGTGGTGCTGTCCAATACCACGTCAACCGGGGCGCCGGTGTACATGGATCTTTCTCCACCTATGGCCAGATATTCGGGCGCAGCATACGTCACCATCACCGGCCCGACCATCAGCGCCGCGTATGCGGTCAGAATACCAGCTAGGCTCCACCTCTTCGAGTGTGTCGTCATCGCTCTTCTCCTTCTTGAGAGTTTTGCTTCTTGTTTGAGGCGCTTGCAAAACCTCCTTCGTCGGTTCTGCAAGCGCAGTATTCAGAAGCCAGAATTCAGTATTCAGAATTGGAACCCTCTCACGGGCAACGTGTACTATTATTCTGACTCCTGTCTTCTGTATTCTGACTTCTCTCTTGCAAACACCCCAGAGGGGTTTTGCAAGAGCCTCGTTTATTCGTTGCTCATTTTGTGATCGATTGTAACTCCTCAGCTGGTACGGGTCGGTGGACGACTACGGCGACGAC
>JBIJDW010000333.1:0-3786 GCA_044343885.1 Kiritimatiellia bacterium | reverse complement strand
GAGATGTCCGCGCGGCTGGGGCACGTGGCCATCATTGACCACAATGCGCGCCGGGGAGAAAAGATCGAGTTCTCCCCGGCAGAGGCGCGGCGCTACAACGAGCGCACGGCCGTCGAGCGGGTCAACAACCATCTGCATGAGGAGCACGGCGGACGGCATGTCCGCGTGCGCGGCCCGGTCAAGGTGGCCGCGCACCTGGCCTTCGGCTTGCTGGTCATCGCCGCCGAGCAGATGCTCAGAATGCTCGCCTGAACCTGACCGAGTCGGACTCCGACCTCGGAAAACCCGCCCGCGACAGGGCGGGAACGGCGGCGCCTGCCCGAAAACGGCCGAAAACCGCAACAATGGCCCTATCGAGTCCGTTTGTTTAGCGTCGGACCCGCCGCTTCAGCAAAAAATCCTGAAAAAACCCTCGGACGCAAGCCGTCAGGCGCAGCGTCCGGGGGGTGATGAAAGCTAAAAGGCGGGGCGCACGGGGGAGGCGGGAGGCGGCGGGGACGGACGGTCTGGATCTGGACGTGGGGCGCGGATTTTGTCATTGCTTCTCTGGTTTCTGGTTCAGTTCTCTCACAATCCGTCTCCCCTGAGCCTCAGTGAAATTGCCAGTGACGACCACAATGCCATTTGTGACATGCGTCGAGATATAGAGTGAAGCAAGTTTCCTCCCCTCTGATATAATGACGCCTCGCTTCTTGAGGTTGGCCGCAGTTGCCTCAGCGAGTATTCTTCGGCCGTCATCCGTGAGTCGGATAGAGAAGATGTTCTCCTCGTCAGGAGCATCCTCCTCCAGCTTGGCAGCGGGGCCAACATCGGGCTCACCTGCCCACGGTGATGGTGCTGCCGGTCCAATGAACTTTGCTGACTGAACGTTTATCGATGTCAGTATGGGGTTGGGATCGAAGATAAGTTTGTTATAGAGACCGTCAGCATCCTTTTCGTAATGTCCTATGTGGATCTCAAGAATGTCGCCCTTGTTACGCGAACAACCCGTTACTAGTGCAAGGATAACTGTCCAAATCACCATCCAGCGCATGTTTCCTCCTCATTCCAATGACAGCATAATTCACCGACCTGCGTGATGGGCGGGGGCGGGGCGCGCAAGAATGCGCGGCGCGGCCGGCTGCGGAAAGGCCCGTCCCTTGCGGGTCCAAACGGCCCGAAATCATGCCGGAACCGGTCTGGAGCAGCGATGTCATTGGGGAAAGCATGGCAGACGCAGGGATCAAAGTCAATATCACCATCGACCCGGCTGGCCAGCTGGCTCAGCGAGCATGAGGGCGTCACTCACGGCATACGCACGACGCAGCGGAATCCGACCACGAAACTGGCGGTGCCCACAGGAAGATAGTCGTAGTCGCCCCGTCTGGCCGCGCGGAACACACATGGCGTCCCGTCGTACCAGGAGCCGCCACGCACCACGCGCCACACGCCGGTTGACGGCCCGGTCGGATTGCGTGTAGAGGCGTTACGATAGTAGTCTGCGGCATACCAGTCCGCGCACCACTCTGCAACATTTCCGGCCATGTCGCATAGGCCGTAGGGATTGGGGGCAAAGGACCCCACCGGGGCGGTACCAGCAAAGCCATCCTTGTAACCATCCAGAAAGTACTTGGATCTCAGGCGGATCGCGCCAAAAGTCGCGTCCGCCAAATTCCCGGCGCCCACAGGCGGCGGCCAGTCATCACCCCATGGGAAGACCCGCTGATCCCCTCCCCTTGCCGCTTTTTCCCACTCGGCCTCCGTAGGTAATGCCGCGCCTGCCCAATCGGCGTAAGCCTTGGCATCCTTCCAGGTGACGTTCACGACAGGAAGGGCATCCGCCCCCTTCCCGGAAACGCGCGCCCCGGAAAACGACGTGCGCGGTTCCGGCGGCAAGGCCCGGCCCGTGGCCTGACAGAACTTCCGGTACTGCGCCACAGTCACCTCGGTCTTGTACATGTAGTAGGCGTCCAAGTGAACCTTGCGCTGCGGCAACTCGTCTTGGAAGAGGGCCGGATTGTCCCGGCGCACGCCCGTTTCCTGCATCCACGCCGCGCGCTGCGCATCGTTGGTGCCGCGCAGGAAATCGCCCAAGGATGTGCTCTCCTCGCAGGCCGTAAACGTGATCAGGTCGCGCTTGCGCGTGTCCGGATGCACAGCCAGCCACGCCGCGCACTCCGCCTCGCTTGTGCCCATGCGGAACTCCCCGGCCGGGATCAGCACCATCTCAGCACCATCCATCGCGTTGGTCTTTGTGACTAACGTAAGGTATGCGGGGCGTTGGGCAGAGCTCTTGGCGAGCGCTACAGCCGTGTTGCTCCGGACCACGGACACGGTCTCCACCGACGTATCAGCATGCACAGTGAAGGGCGCGGCACTCCCGTATATCGCATCCGCAGCGCCGAGAAATTCGTCGAACGTCCAAGTCCAGTAGAGGAAGGCCTGCCGGGCATGCGGATCTCCAGCCATCTCGTCCAGCGCCTGGTCGCGCAGGGACTTCATACGGGACACCACATCCGGGGGCCAGGATTGGCGGAAATACTCGTCGTCCGGAAAACGCAAGGACCCTTCCCCCACGCTGCGCATCGCCTCCTGCTGCAGGGGACGCGTCCAGTTCGCCCCCTCCCATCGCTCACACTCCAGCCGCAGCAGCGCGCGGGCGCTGGCCGCACCGGCGCCGAAGAGCCGGCGGCACATCTCGTCGAGCGTCGCATCCACGTCCAGTGCCGGGTTCCACAGTACGCGCATCCAGACATACCACGTGGGCGCCGCCGTAGTCCAACACGGGAGCGAATACGTGGGAACCATGCTGCCGATAATCAAGTCCTGATTCGTCCGATAGAACTCCTGGACCACGTGCGGATACTGAACCGGCCCCAGCGTCCAGTCGCTGGGGCCATAGAAGCCGAACCGCGCGCCGACGATGCGGCCGGCGTCTGCACCGGCAAGCGCATCCGCCACAGCCGTTGTTGCAGCAGGCGCTGCTTTCACGCTCCGACGCCACGCGCGCAGGCGCTCCTCCTGCTGCTGACGCACCACCGGCTGGTGCAGCAGCCCCATCATGAAACCGACGTTAAGATTGTGCACCACCAGGTTATCGGGGAACTCCACACCCTCAGGGCAATCCGTACCCCAGGGGTGACAGATCACCTTCTTGTCTGGCCAGCGTTTCTTCACCGCTTCGCAGACGCGCTGGACGAACAGGCCAAAGACCCGTTCATGCACGCGTTGCTCGACCCTTTCAAAAGCCCGGCGCTCGCCATGCTTCGCAGTCAGGCTGGCGGAGAGTTCGCGATCATCCCGGTATTTGGCGGCTGTTTCCTTGCACGCCGCGCAGTTACAGGCCAGCCCGGGCGTAAAGGGAAACCAGAGATTGATGCTCGATGGCGTGACCCATATCCCGCCGTTGCCGTGTTGATCCCACGCCTTTTCACAGCAGGCCAGCGCGTAGTCCAGCGCCTCCGACGCGCTGTAACAGAACACATTGTAATCCCGGCTGCCATCCTTCTTCAGTGCAAACATCGCCTCCATGCGGGGCTTGCGTTGCGCCGCCGCGCCGGTCACGTCCGCGGCACGCGCCCCCTGTTGCACGGGCAGGTACGGCAAACTCGAACCATACCGCGTGAGCGGCAGGTGCGGCACCAGCGTCACGTAGGTCTCACCCTCCGGAAGCACGCCCGGCGCGAAAGGAACCGGCAGTGTCATCAGATCCCGCGGCGTGGCAGAGTGTGGCACGTACGAAAGCGGCAGCAACAGGTTCTGCTCCGGGTGGAAGGTGCGCTCGCGAAAGACCGGCTGGTCGCGGTA
>JBIJDW010000332.1:0-3795 GCA_044343885.1 Kiritimatiellia bacterium | reverse complement strand
ACCATCAGACCGACAACCGCCTCCGATGCCACATCTGCGGCGCGTGCGCCACCGTGCCGGCCGCATGCCCCGGCTGCGGCGATCCGGCGTTCCGCTACACCGGTTTCGGGACGCAGCGGATCGAAACGATCGCGCAGACCTGCTTTCCCCAGGCGCGAATCGCCCGGCTCGACGCCGACGCGGCCGCGCGCAAGCACGGGCCTGACGAGATTCTGGGCGCCTTCCGATCGGGCAAGACCGACATTCTGATCGGCACGCAGATGATCGCCAAGGGCCACCACTTTCCCAATGTCACCCTCGTCGGCGTGCTGCTGGCCGATTCGAGCCTGCACATGCCCGACTACCGGGCGGGCGAACGCACGTTCCAGCTTCTGGCGCAAGTTTCGGGCCGGTCCGGCCGTGGGGAGATCCCCGGTCACGTGATCGTCCAGACCTACACCCCGGACCATCCGGCGATCGAGGCCGCGCGCACTGCGGATTTTCCGCGCTTCGCCGAGAGCGAGCTTGTTTTGCGCCGCGACGGGGGACTCCCGCCGTACAGCCACGTGGTCTGCCTGACGTTCAAGGGTCGCGATGAGGGCAAAGTCGCCTTTGCGGCCGCCGCGCTGCACAAGGCGCTCGCGCCCCTGTTGCCGCCGGGCGCGGAATGCCCCGAACCGATGCCCGCGCCGCTCGCCCGCGCCAAGGGCGACTACCGGTATCAGATGCTCCTGCGCGCGGCTTCGGTGCGGCTGCTCACCGGGCCGCTGCGCCGGGCGGTCAAGGCCGCGCCGCCGCCCGCCGACGTCTCGCTGGCGGTGGACGTCGACGCGCTATCCGTGATGTGAACCAGCAGGAGTAATGCATGAAAGCGCTGATACAACGTGTGACGGAGGCGTCGGTCACGGTCGGCGGCGAGACGGTCGCCACGATCGGCCGGGGGCTGTTGGTGTTGCTCGGCATTCGCCACGAAGATGATGAAAAGGACGTGCTGTGGCTGGCGCGAAAATTGCCGCAGTTGCGGATCTTCGAGGACGATGCGGGCGCGATGAACCGCTCGCTCGAGGATGTTGGCGGCGCCGTGATCGTGGTCTCGCAATTCACGCTCTACGCCGACGCCAGCCACGGGAACCGGCCGGGCTTTTCGGCGGCGGCGCGCCCCGAGCAGGCGGAACCGCTCTATGACTCGCTCGTGGCGCATCTACGCACCCGACTCGGCCCGGAACGGGTCGGCACCGGACGCTTTGGCGCCGATATGCAGGTGCGGCTGGTCAACGACGGCCCCGTGACGATCGAGCTGGAAAGCGGAACCGGATTTTGTGGTTGTATCCGGGCCGCTCACATGAAATAATGCCCCGTTAAAGGAGCCTGAATATGGACACACTGACATTTGGCCTCACCCTGCTCGTCGTCGGCATGGGCGGTACGCTGGTGGCACTGGCCACACTCGCCTTATTGATGGAACTCTTGAAAAAGATATTTCCTCATCACAACTCCGACGCCAAATAAGACGCCGGACAACAGGAGATCACCATGTTCGAAGCAATCATGAATGGGTTGAGCGGTCTGGGTGCGGGTGTGGCCCATTTGCAAGGGTCCAATCTCGTGATGATCGCGGTTGGCGGCGTGCTGCTCTACCTCGCGATCAAGAAGGATGTCGAACCGCTGCTGCTGGTGCCGATCGGCTTCGGTGCCATTCTGGTCAACATTCCCCTAGCCAACCTGATGGGCGAGGGCGGCTTTCTGCGCACCATTTACAACATGGGCATCGCCAACGAGCTTTTTCCCCTGCTGATCTTCATCGGCATCGGCGCCATGACCGACTTCGGGCCGTTGCTGGAGAATCCGAAGATCTTTCTACTGGGTGCCGCCGGCCAGTTCGGCATCTTCCTGACGATCGGGCTGGCCCTGCTCTTCGGTTTCGACAAGCTGGACGCCGTGACGATCGGCGTCATCGGCGCCTGCGACGGGCCGACGGCCATCTTTGTGGCATCGCGCTACGCCCCCCATCTACTCGCGGCCGTCTCCGTCGCGGCCTACTCCTACATGTCGCTGGTGCCAATCATCCAGCCCCCCATCATGCGACTGCTGACCACCGAGAAGGAGCGCGCCATCAACATGACCGAGCGGGCCAAAAAGACGGCGCCGGTATCGAAAAACGCCCGGATCATCTTTCCGATCATGGTGACCATTTTCGGCGGCCTGGTCGCCCCTCAGGGGCTTCCTCTGATCGCTACGATCATGCTCGGCAACCTGATGCGGGAATGCGGCGTGGTGAGCCGCCTGACCAAGGCCACCGAGAACGAGATCGCCAACGTGGTGACGCTCTTCCTAGGCATCTCCATCGGCGCCACGATGGACGGCGTCGCGTTCCTGACTACGCAGACCCTGATGATCCTGATGTTCGGATTCGTGGCCATCTGTCTGGACACCGTGTGCGGTGTTCTCTTCGGCAAGCTCATGTGCTTCCTGACTGGAGGCCGGATCAACCCCCTGATCGGGGCGGCGGGCATTTCGGCGTATCCCATGGCCGCGCGGGTCGTGCAGAAGGAGGGTCTGAAACACAACCCGTCCAACTACCTGCTGATGCATGCCGTGGGCGCCAACACCGGCGGGCAGATCGGCTCGGTCATGGCTGCGGCCATCATGCTGTCGGTGCTCAAAGGCATGGGCATCATTCCGTAACGGCCGCGATTTGGCTAAACGGCTTGAGCACGCGTTCCAACGTTGCAGGCCCCTGGAGATACGAGAGCAGAACACCGTAGTTGGTGATGGGCACGCCCACGGTTTCCAAGTCGCGCAAACGGGCTTGGAGTTTCTGTGCGCTGATCATGCAGCCCCCGCAGTGGATGATCAATGTGTACTGCTCCAACTGCTTGTTGTCTTGAAACTCGCGGCCGAAGTTGTGCTCGATCGTGACGCCCGGATAGTGTTTTGCAAAATGGTTCGGGATCTGCACCGTGCCGATATCTTCACCAATCCGTGAATGATTGCACGCCTCCACGATGAGAACCTTGTCCCCGGATTTCACGGTCTCGAGCGCTTTCACCCCGGCGGCAAAGGCGTGGAGCCTGCCACGGCTGAAATAATTGATCATCACAATCGAGAAGGTGGTTAGTCCGATATCCGGGGGACACCAGTCTTTCATGATGTCCATGGCTTGAGAGTCGGTAATCATCGTGTGGGGGCGCTTCTGGAAATTATTCAGAAAGCGCTGAAACCGTGTTTTCTCTTCTTCCGCTTGTTCGCGCGTACCGCGGGCTTTGCCTAAATCCAAACGGAACGAAACCGGATAGGCCCAGTGCCTAGTGATGTATTCTTCGACCATGGCCTGGGGGCGCAAGAAACGGCCCGGCGGCGTCTCGACATCCATGGGAATGATCAAAACGTAGTATTCGTCTTTTCGGACAAAGGGGAGCAGCTCGGTGGTGTCTTGTTTCGGGGTATAGTTCTTGAGGATGAAATCAATGAGTCCGGCGCGGTATTTGACATTGTTTGCCTCGATATGAATCTTCTTGTAGAACCGAAGCAGGTCCAGCGCTTCCTCGATCGGCGCCGTCGGGGTAGGATCAAAGTGATTATAGACAATGAGAATTTGCTTGTCTAAATCGCGCGCTTTCTCGATGACGTCCTGTTCGGTGCGGATATCCCGTGTCGCCGGATCAATGACCAGGAGCACCAGGTCGCATTCTTTCAAGTCGTTCAATGTCTTGTGGCGCTTCTTCTCGCCGAGTTTCCCGGTTTCGTCCAATCCCGCCGTATCGAAGAGCTTTACCGGACCGATGCCGTGGATTTCCTGCAAGGCGATTTGGGTGT
>JBIJDW010000331.1:0-3823 GCA_044343885.1 Kiritimatiellia bacterium | reverse complement strand
CCGACCGAGGTGACGCCGAGAATGCGCCCCCACGCGATGTGCTCCTGATAGACAGCGAAGAGCTTGGGGTTCGGCGACCAGTCGCCCAACTGGCGCGGGTGGGAGCGAAGCGGCAGGCGCAGCACCATTCCGCTTCCGTAGGGGATCAGATCGAACGGTTGCAGCAAACCCGCGCGATGAACGATCGGCTCCTGAGCCAGATCGAAGAACTGGCCGCAGCGAATAATCGCGACATACGGCGGATTGCGGTGATTGAGGAGGTGGAGCTTGTCGAACTGCTGGGACGATTCGAAGATGCGCAGGGCGTCGGCATACGAGACGATGTCGTAATCAATGGGCGTGTCGGCCGCGATGAGCGCTTGCATTTCCGCCTTGACCCGGGCCACGTTGGCGACGGGGTCGGCGCCGTCAGGCCAGTCGGCGGTGCAGAACAAGCCGTTGCCCATGGAGTGATGGACCCGGTAGGGGACGGAGGGGAAAACGGTGTGAAACGCTTTGCCAAGGAGGAAGCTCAGCGACCAGCGGATGATCCGCCAGCCGTGGTTGTCAGCGGCCGTGAGGGGCGTGACTTGGGCGTGGGCGATCAGCGGGAAGCTTAGGGAAACGGCGTCGTTGTTGACCATCGCGCCGACGACGGGCAGACCGTCGGCGCTGATCGGGGGCAGGACATCGCGCACGGGCGTCCCCGCGTCCACGTCGATGTCGGGTTGTCCAAGGAGTTCAATTCGGATTGAGCGCATAGGAACCGTTGCCTGTGGAGGTTTATATCACGGCGTCGTTGACAGGGAGATTCAATACAGTCTCCCCAGCATGTCCCGCGCGAGGGCGTCGAGCGGTTCAACCGGTCCGGGAAGATTGTGCAGACAGGCGCAGGCGGCTTCGGTGAGACGGGTGGCCTGAGCACGCGCCTGAGCGGGAGTGAGGGTGTGCAGGCAAGAGAGTTCGTTGGGTTTCTCGGGGCTGCCGTTCGGGGCGTCCAGGATGTCGTCAATGATCTGGAAGGCGACGCCGAGGTGCGAGCCGAAGTCGCCGAGGCGGTCGGTCAGTTCCGTGTTGGCGCCCGCGGCAATCGCGCCCATGCGCGCGGCGGCGCGAAAAAGATCCGCCGTCTTGTGCTGGTGGACGTAGACCACGGTCTCGGCGTCGGCCTGGCCGCCGCAGGCGAGATCCTCGATCTGTCCGCCGATGATCCCTGCGGCGCCTGCTGCCTCGGCCAGCTCGCGGACCAGAAGGCCGGGAACAGCCGGATCGGAAGCAGGTGTGCGGGCGAGCCGTTCAAAGGCGAGGCTCTGCAGGGCGTCGCCCGCGAGGACGGCGGTGGACTCGCCGTATTTTGCCCAGACGGTTGGTTGGCCGCGGCGAACCGTGTCGTTGTCCATGCAGGGCAGGTCATCATGGACGAGCGTGTAAGCGTGCAGCAGTTCGACGGCGATGGCGGGATGCCAGGCGGCATCGGCCGTGCCACCCGCAGCTTCGGCGGAGGCCAGGCAGAGGATCGGCCGCAGCCGTTTGCCGCCCGTGAGGACGGCATGACGCATGGCCTGAGAGAGCACGGCCGGCCGCTGGTCGGCTGGCGGCAGCCACTCCAGCAGCCGCCGTGCGACGGCGGTTTGCCGCTCAGCAAGATAGGCGTTCAAATCAAACATGGGACCAGTTTAGCAATCGCGTCGGTTGAAGTAAAGGAGGGGGTGTGCTATGCTGGCCGTACAGCAACACAACAGATCGGAGCTTTGACATGATCATCGGACACGCGCACACCTGTTTCACGGTCGGCAATCTGGATCAGATGATTGCATTCTATGTGGACAAACTCGGTCTGAAGCTGGCGTTTGAGTTCCGGCGCGAGGATGGCGCCCGCTTTGGTGTCTACCTGCGCCTCGGCCCGCGCACGTTTCTGGAGTTCTTCGAAGGTGAACTGGCGACCCGTGCTGATCGGCAGAGCTACGCCCACATCTGTCTCGAATGCGATGATGTCACCCGCACCGTCGCCGAGCTGCGGTCCCGCGGTGTGGAGGTTTCCGATCCCACACTGGGTATGGATCACAGTTGGCAGGCCTGGCTGTCGGACCCGCAGGGCAACCGGATCGAACTGCACTCCTACACGCCCGCGAGCTGGCAGACGCCGCATCTGTAATCCGGATCGTCCTCGTCCTCGTCGTCGTCCTCGATTTCACGATTCGAGGACGAGGACGAGGACGATGGCTGCGCCGTCTCGTCGGTCTTCGCCGGAGACATCGCGCTGGATAGTGTCTTGGCGGCCTGACCGAAAAACCCGTTCAGGCGCGTGATCTCACTTCTTTGTCCACTTCTTTGTCCTTGCACCGGCTAATCGAATCTGTTTCACTCTCACCGAGCGCGGATGCTGGATACTGATCCGGGAGTGGTGCCCAATCAGCAACAGGGCGCGAAGCCGGTCTTTATGCATAGCGCGGATGCCTAGCAAACCTCATATGCGTCAAAACGACTACGCAAGCGGTTAGAAATCAACGGATGTGTTGACGGACTTAGGGTTTTGCGGGTGCGAATGCCCTATGCGTGACGACTATGACGATGTTAGCCACGAGGTAAGAACATGCCGGACCGCATGCTTTTCTGCTGCCTGCTGGCAGTGACGGCGATTGCCCTCGCCGGGGACGAGCGCGCCCCGACGCAATACGACGTGACGTTGAGCCCAGAACGGCTCACCTGCACGGGACGAGGGAGCATATCTCTGGCCTGTACGGTCTCAAACCGTTCTCAAAGCGACCTCAATGTGGTCTTGGATTCAGCGGACGTGTTTCTGTGGCCGAACCTGATCGTAGTAGAGACTTACGGATGGAAGACTGCAAAGCTTAAACGCATCACGCTTAAGCCGGGCGAATCGCGACAATTTCCAGTCGAGGTGCAGTTGGACCGTGATGTCCCGGCCCTCGACGCCGGCCAATACCAACTCCACGTCGATCTTTGCGTCGAGACGGAAGGTGCCGCGAGCTACATCCAGCGGTCGGCCAATGTCATCGTGAGACAGATCAAGCGAGAGGATAATGACAGAGACGTACGACCTTTCCATACAGTGCAGGCCATATTGAGTGCCGCAAAAGAGTACAGCATGCAAGACGCCGGCAATTCGCAAATCGTGGACTACGATAGCTACCGGATTCGCCGGGACAGGCGTGATTGGGTCGTGTCCTTCTCGTATCGAGGGCCAAAAGCCTTCGGCACAAGAGATGTGTACGTCAATGCCGTCACCAATGAACCGTATTTCATGTGTATCCCATGATGGCTAACAATGCGCTTCACCCTAACGAGGCTCCGTCGCTGCGCTCCTCCGCCTCGCGGGTGAGCTTGTCGTCGGGCCACCGGCCTGCGGCCGGATGGGAAACAGGAATGAGCCATCCTGATCGTTCTCGTCCTCGTCCTCGTCGTCGTCCTCGATTTCACGATTCGAGGACGAGGACGATGGCTGCGCCGTCTCGTCGGTCTTCGCCGGAGAGACCCGACAAGGGACGGGCCTTCCGGCTATGCCGCGAGTCCTCCGGTTGGTGCAAGCGGAGGTTTCAGGGTTCGGTCGGGCCACCGGCCTGCGGCCGGATGGGAAACAGGAATGAGACATCCTGATCGTCCTCGTCGTCGTCCTCGATTTCACGATTCGAGGACGAGGACGAGGACGACGACGAGGACGATGGCTGCGCCATCTCGTCGGTCTTCGCCGGAGACATCGCGCTGGATAGCGTCTTGGCGGCCGGATCGAACAACCCGTTCAGGCGCGTGATCTCACTTTTTTGTCCACTTCTTTGTCCTTGCACCGGCTAATCGAATCTGTTTCACTCTCACCGAACACGGA
>JBIJDW010000330.1:0-3844 GCA_044343885.1 Kiritimatiellia bacterium | reverse complement strand
CTGACCTGCCACTGGGTGACCGCATCAATCTCTTGTTCATGAATACAGTCCTTACCCGTGGCCGTGCCGAGCTGCTGGTGACCGATACCGGCATGCGTACCGAGATGGGCAAGTTGGCCGGGATGATAGCCAGCGCCGAAGAAGCGGAAACGCCACTGCAACGGCAACTGGATACGCTAGGCAAGAAACTGGCCGCCATTGCCGGTTTCGTCGTCAGCGTGATTTTCCTGATCGATTTCATGCGCGATCTGCCCTGGACCGAGGCGGCAATGACCGCTGTTGCACTGGCCGTTGCCGCAATTCCCGAAGGGTTGCCAGCGGTGGTGACGGTGACGCTGGCCATTGGCAT
Source organism: Kiritimatiellia bacterium (assembly GCA_044343885.1). GTDB lineage: Bacteria > Verrucomicrobiota > Kiritimatiellia > RFP12 > JAAYNR01 > VGWG01. The sequence continues at coordinate 3,495 of JBIJDW010000330.1, read as the reverse complement.
GTGGCGGATGGCGAAGAATCGCGCCATCCTCAAGAAACTTTCCGCCGTTGAGACATTGGGGTCGACCACGGTGATCTGTTCGGACAAGACCGGAACACTCACCTTGAATCAAATGACGGCACGCGCTGGCTGGTTTGCCGACCAGCGCTTCACGGTCAATGGCGAGGGATACCGGACCGAAGGCGTGATCGAGGCCGTGCCCGCTACAGATTTGCGCCCCTACTTGTTGCCGATGGCCTTATGCACCGACTCCCGCGTTAACGATGGTCAGTTGATTGGCGACCCGACCGAAGGTGCGTTGTGGGTACTCGCGCAGAAAGGGGGCGTCGATCCGGAAACGGAACAGGCGCATCGCCCGCGTATCGGCGAAATCCCCTTTGATTCGGCCCACAAATTCATGGCCACCTTCCACCATGCGGGTGAAGTCGTGGAGATGTTTATCAAGGGGGCTCCGGACGTATTGCTGGAGCGTGCCTCCCGTTATCTCAGCCCGAGCGGTGAACAGCCTGTCGACCGTGCTTCCCGCCTGCGTATCGAACAAGAAAATCTGGCTTTGGCGGATCGGGCACTACGCGTTCTGGCTGTGGCTCGCCGCATGATCCCCGCGCGTGACTTTGACCCGGCCGGTGACCTGATGGCGTGGGCTCGCGAATGGACCTTCCTCGGGCTTGCTGGCTTGATGGACCCGCCGCGTGCCGAGGCCAAGGATGCCATTGCCTTGTGCGTTGAGGCGGGCATCCAAGTCAAGATGATTACGGGCGACCATAAGGCAACCGCTGCCGCCATCGCCCGTGAGCTTGGCTTGAATGGCGAAGTGATCAGCGGAGCAGAACTCGACGGGCTGGACGACGCAGCCCTGGCCACTCGCGTTAACGATATTGCCGTCTTCGCCCGCGTTTCGCCAAGTCACAAGGTTCGCATCGTCCGTGCGCTGAAGGCGCTGGGCCACGTCGTCGCCATGACCGGTGACGGCGTCAACGATGCCCCAGCCCTCAAGGCTGCCGATATCGGAGTGGCGATGGGCATCACGGGCACAGCCGTAACCCGCGAGGCGGCAACGCTGGTCCTGACCGACGACAATTTCGCCACCATCGTGCGGGCTGTCAAAGAGGGGCGCGTGGTTTACGACAACATCGTCAAATTCGTGCGCTTCCAGTTATCCACCAACATCGGCGCAATTCTGACCGTGCTCGCCGCCACGCTGTTGGGCTGGCCGGCCCCGTTTACAGCCATTCATCTGCTGTGGATCAACATCATCATGGATGGGCCTCCTGCCATGACACTGGGCATCGAGCCTGCTCGCCCTGATGTCATGAGAGACAAACCCCGCTCACAACGGGCGCAGATTCTCGGCCTGGGGCGCCTGCTGCGGCTGGCTCTTTACGGCCTAGCCATGATGGTCGGAACCTTGTTCATGTTTCAGCGCGGCCTCGCCAGTCAGGGCCAGTCCTATGCATTGACACTGGGGTTCACGACCTTCGTACTCTTTCAGTTTTTTAATGTCTTCAACGCCCGCTCAGAGAATGGCACCGTCTTCAACACGAACTTTTTTAGCAACGGAAAACTCTGGCTAGCTTTGGCCTTCGTATTGGTCATGCAAGTGCTGGCCGTCCAATGGGGGCCGGCGCAGGCGATCTTCGACACGGTTGACCTGAAATTGGGCGACTGGTGTCTGGCCATCGGTGTTGCATCCTCGGTTCTGTTTCTGGATGAAGGACGTAAAGCGCTCATGGGGCTTGAGGCGCAATATCAGGCGGAGAGGTCCGGATGAAGAAAGGGACAGGGATATTCAAAAGGGACGCGAATGGTTATGGATAGAATACTCAAACTTCCCAATTCCATGAATGTGCGAGATCTGGGCGGCTACCCCGCCCAGGGGCGCGTCACCCGCTGGAAAAGCGTGCTGCGCGGCGACAATCCGAATCGGCTGACGCCCGAGAGTGTGCAGGCGCTGGTCGATTATGGCCTGCGCACGGTGATCGATCTGCGCCATCCCAGCGAGGCGAACGATCCGACCAACCCCTTTGTGGCGGGCGGCCTCGGAGCTGCGGCCGGGGTAATCCTTCACAGCCTGCCGCTGTTCGAGGTCGAGGCTTACGAAGCGACTCCGGCGCTCAAGGCAGGCCCGCACTCGAGCACCTGGAGCATTGCGATGCTGGAGACCTTCGGCGTCAATATCGCCCGTGTCATGCGCGCCATCGCGCAGGCGCCGCAAGGCGCGGTGCTCTTTCATTGCCATCTCGGCAAGGACCGCACGGGCTTGATCGGTCAGCTCCTGTTGGCGGCGCTCGGCGTGGCGGAGGATGTGGTGTGTGAAGACTATCTGCTGACCAATCCCTGCCTCGAACCGTGGTTCGTCGAGATTCGCGCCACGCACGGCCCCACACCCGAAAAACTCGTCGAGGTGGAGGATTGGCTGCACCACTGGATGTACGCGCCCACCGAAATGGTGCCCGGAACCTTTGCGTACCTGACCGTTAAATTCGGCAACGCGCGGAACTACCTGAAACACATCGGCCTGACCGAGTCCGAGATCAGCGCGCTGGAAGCGCGTCTGCTGGAGTGAAACGGTCTATCGGGGACGGTCTATCGGGGACAGTGAATCGGTGTTTCGGAATGGGACGCCCTCGGCATCCCGCACCTGCGGGAACTTCCATCCTTGCAGTGGAAACTCCAGAACGTCAGGAGAATGGAAGCAGATAAACGCAACACGGCTTTGGAGAAACTCCAGAAGACCCTTGGCATTGAGTACGCAAGAGCCATCTGTGTTGGGCGTTGGTTGTTGGGCGTTGGTTGTTGGGCGTTCATTTTCCCCTCTTTCAGTTTTAATCTTAGGGATTTGAACGCCAATAACCAACGTCCAACGTCCAAATCCCAACGTTTTTTCAACTTTCAGTTTTCAGCATTTCAGCTTTGCTCTCCAGTTTTCAGCTTTTCAGCATTTCAGTTTTCAGCTTTTCTCTTCTAGCGCCTCGACACCGCCACCGGCTCGCGCCCCGTGGATCAAATCGAAACTATCATCGTTAACAACAACGACCTCTGGAACCTCCTCCCCAAACGATCCGCGCCCGCACCTGCGGATCGCGCGCCAGCCGCGCCGCCGACGCCGAGGCCGCGTGCCGGTCCTCGGCCCCGAACGCCCGGCCGTACGCATCCGAACCGAATATCGGGGAATCTGTGTCTAATCTCTTGCAGCGCAAGCAAAGTATTTCCGTCAATCGCCGGCTTGAGCCAACATGGGAGCCTCCGTTCTGATAGTCGCCAGCAGATGTCTGGCAGTCGATCAGCCGTTTTCAGGATCGTCACAGTTTCTCTCTCCCCGTGCCCCTCTACACGCTCGCACCCCGTGCCGAGCACCTGCGCCCGCCACAAAGAGCGCCGCGGCCCCCTCCCGGTTGAAGACCACTGCATCACCGTGCGCGAGCATCGCCCGTTCCCGCTCAAGCGCGTTTACTTTGTGGACAACGTCATCACCAGCGGAAACACGCTGGAAGC
>JBIJDW010000329.1:0-3845 GCA_044343885.1 Kiritimatiellia bacterium | reverse complement strand
CTGGGTCTGCCAGACCTGCTCGCCCGTACGACGGTTGAGCGCTGTCAGGCGGCCGTCCAGACAACCGAACACCACGAGGTTGGGAAGCACCACCGGACAGCGACAGAACTCGCTTCCCAGTTCGCGTTGCCAGAGCATCTTTCCATCCACGCTTTGCACGGCCCGGGCCGTGCCCTGCCGGTCCGCCATGAAGACCACGCCATCGTCCACGGCCGGTGTGGATTCCGAGTCCGGCGCGATCTCGACGTTCCACAGGACCTTTCCGCTCTTCGCATTGAAACAGGTGGCCGTGCCGCTGGACGTGATCACGTACACGTTGGTGCCGTCCGTTGCCACCGACCCGTAAACCGGTCCCGCCAATTTCTGTTCGCCGAGAATCGCACCGCTGGCGATGTCCAGCGTGTAGCACGTGCCAGCGTCAGTGGCCATGAATACGTCCAGCCCGATCGCCGCCGGACTTCCGGTCAGCCGCTCGCCCAACGCCGTGGACCAGAAAGCCCGCCCTGACTCTGGGTCCACGCACCAGAGCTTTCCATCCGTGCCAGGCTTCATCAAGGCGCCGCCATACAGGGTTGGTGTCGGCCCGAACCCCAGACTGCCGGTGCGGAAGATCGACTCGCCGGAATCATCAAGCGAGAGGCGCTGATTGAAGCCGGGGGAGCGTGACAGATACAGATTCCGCTCCGACATCATCACCTGGGAGACCGGCGGCGCCCATCTCGGCAACGCGCTCTTTCCGGTGACGGCCTTTTCCTCGTATCCCGGCGCGACTTCGAGACGGCGTTTCTCCACACGCGAGAACGATCCCATATAGGTGTTCTGTCCGGCCGCATCCACAAACCCGCTGCTCTCTGATCCAGACAGGGGGCCGTAGACCTCCAGTTCCGTCACCGTCCGCTGACGAGGCAACGCATTGCGCAGCACCACACGCACCTCGTCGGCCCGGCGCGGCGGGAACTTGACCAGCCGGAACAAGCTCCGGTTGTTGCGGACGGATGCGACGAGAATCATCTGCTTCGCGTCAATGTCGGATACATAGACATCGAAATGCCGTGCGGTATTGGCCTCGTCGTAGACGTTGAAATAGACCGCGACCATGGATACCCACCGCGGGTTCCGGATGCCCATGGCGATCTGAGTGTCCGCGCCCCAGTAGGACCAGTGCCAGAGACTGCAGATGTCGTTCAGCCTCCCGTTCTGCATGAAGGCATCCACCACCAGCGAGTCGGCGATCTGCGGGGGCCGCTCTGACAGAATAAGATTCGGAATCTGCTCGCGCAACACGCCCAACGGATTGTAATCCTTCATAAACAACGGGTTCTTCAGAATGATGGGATCAACATCATAGATCGGCGGATACAACATGTGGTTCACGCTCGGGAAGCGAATCCGGCGGAGCGTGACGTTGTCCACCAGCGCCTCGCCGCCCTGTCCCTGGAACCCGATGCGAACAGCCTTTGGATCGCCGCCGCTCTTGGTCACGATCCTTCCGAACTTCCAGTCCTTGTCGCACGGCAACACGCGCACGACGCTGTTCGGGTGCCGGTTCTCCACAGCCAGGCCGGCTAGTAGGTTGGCGTTCTTTTCCGGCGACGCGTTCCGGTAGAAGAACTCCAGCACCCACGTGAAATGCTCGCCAATGAGGCCCTCAACCTGCTGCTGAACCAGCGCATCCCCGACCTTCAGACATCGCTTGCTCTGATAACCGCCGTCGGCATAGACGGGCGCGGCGGCCTTCGTCCCGGCATTGGTATCCGCCAGCCAGCCGTCGGTTTCCTCGCAATCGCCGTTCACCAACCGGCTTTGATCGAGCGTCACCAACTTCTCGAGTTCGCCGGGTTCGTCCGTGACGACCGCATAAAGTTTGTCCGTGCGGTCGGGTATCGCGGAATCCAATTTCTGGAACTCCGTCTTCTTGAGGCTCTCGTTGTGCGCGGCCAGCGTCGTGCTCCAGAGCGGCTTACCGCTCGGGTCGTAGTTCATAACCGTCCCGCGAAGCCCGCCGATGAAAAACGACTTGGAGTCCGGCGCGAACTCCAGCACGAACCCCATCTCAGACAATTTGATTTGGGCCGTACGCTTGCCCGTCTCCACCTCGTGAACAAAGGCCGTCCAGTACTCGTCCAGCAGCACCACGGTGCGACCATCCGGGCTGATCTTCGCAAAGGTCGGAATCCACGGGAACGGCCCAAGCCGGGAGATTTCCTTATCACCTTCCGGCGTCGAACGCACCAGGCGCAGGTCCTTGCCATCGGGGATCAGGCCGGTCGCGCCGCCCAGGTCGAGCACCGTGCCGATGGGCGCAGACAGGTCCACGCGCAGCACTTCTAGGTCGGCGCCGTAATGGGTGCGGCCAACGATCGGTCCAGGTTCGCCTTTCTGCCACGACAACGCGCTATCGCCGCAAGTGCGCTCCGCCAGCTTGCGCGCGTTCCCGGCGGCGCCGGACGCCCCCGGCACGATCTCGCGTAGAACCAGGGTGTCGTCCTCCATCTGCGCCACTCGCGTACCGTCGGGACTACAGACGAAATCGCCCAGTTTAGCGAAGGTCGTTTCGCCACTTGCGCCCGCCGTGCTCTCACCCCGCCACTCGGCGATAACGGTGTAGTTCTCGTCCAGCATGCGCATGACATTCAGGAGCGGCTCGTAGTACACGATCCGGCGCGGCCCCGACACGCGCGATTCCGGAACGTAGGCATAGCGGAAAAGGTCGCTCGTCAGCCCCATCCCGTGCTTGAAGAGATCAGCCGTGTAGTATTCCCGATAGGTCGGCCCTTTTAACGCGACTCCCGTATCCATCGGCAGACGCGCCTGCGAGATCGGCTTCCCGTCCAGCCCGATCTGGTATAGCCGGCTGCCGAAACCGGTGAAGACCACCACGCGGTCGGTGTCAATGTCCAGACGGCACGCGCCCATTTCCGGCAGGCGGCGCGACCAGCGCAGTTTGCCCTGCGGATCGAGCGAGTAGAGGTTGTCGCCGTGTCCCCACGTGATCATGTACAGATTGGTGGCCGCGTCGAACTTAATATCCAGCACGTACTCGTTGTTTCCCATGAAACTTAGGGCTGGCTTCCGATCAGGCGTTTCCCGGCCTTCTTTTCGCTCCGGTTGACCGTACGCGTTCGGCTTGGCCGCCGTCTCGCCAGCGGCGCCACCCGCCTTGACGGGATCTTCGAGGACACGGCTGACGGCGCTGCGCACACCCTCCGAGTCGTTGGCCACCATCAGGAGCGTATCGTATTTCCAGTGCAGCCCCCGCGACGCAACCTGGAGCGTGGGCTGCGCGGCCAGCCCGGCGTAGCCGATCGGCGTCTGCGTGACGAATCCTGCGTCCGCCAGGGTATTGAGAAGCATGGAACCCCGCGCCGAACTCAATATGATCAGCGGACTGTCCACGATGGTAACCGGTGCGATCGGACCGCCATCGCTTCCATACATACCGCCCGACCAGAAGTGAAAACCGTCTGCGTTGGGACAGCCCGTAATGCTCGGATCGCCTGTGACGACACGCCACACGCGATTCTCGTTCATCAGAGTGACCTTCATGCCCTTCGCGCCCAGACCTGCAATCAGGCGGTCCACTTCGGCTTTCGAGCCTTCCATGCCGCGGCCCAGCACAAGCAGGGCGTTGGTGTTGGATTTCATAAACTTGGCAACCTCATCGGGATACGGCACGTAGGGGGTCAGCACGTCGTCCAGACGAAGCACCGGTTCCGTTGCGGCGCCCGGCTCCACCTGGACGTTGCACGTCTTGCCGGAAATGTTCTCCGTAACCTCCACTGTCATCGCGCCGTCGCGGCCGGACATCAGGGGAATCGCCAGTTCCATTTCACTTCTGGAATCCA
>JBIJDW010000328.1:0-3852 GCA_044343885.1 Kiritimatiellia bacterium | reverse complement strand
GGACCAGACACGCCTGCCCCATCGCGAGCGGTTATTCGTTCGCGTAAACCATGACCGGCTCGGTGTTGTAATCGGGAAACGGGTCATCGAAGCAGGGCTCGATGACCCAGTCGGCGGGTGGGGCGGGGCCGGAAGCGACGCGGACGCCTTGTTGCCAGAGGCCGAGGTGGCGCAGGATGCGTTCGATCACGGCTGGGCCGTCAATCAGAGAAACAATCCGCATCTCCTTTTGGCATTTCGGACGCTGTTTCTCTGTCCCCTTTCCCTCTTCCTTTTAATGCAGCCAGCCACGCTCGCCTGCACACGTCACCCGTAATCGTCAACCGAGTCTTTCTCCGTCCGGTGGACGAGAGCGGGCGACGAGAGCGGATGACGATTCCCTCCGGTCGATCCCTGTTACATCCTCCTGCGGCCGTCGCATCGGTCGGTGGACGACGACGGCGACGACTACGGATGACGATTTCACACACAGAACTGCTTCGCGCATTTCCTGTGGGCATTCTTCTTGATCTGTGGCGCGGCGGGGACGCCGCGCTGCCCTACCCGCTTCGCGCAGTTCCTATGGGCATTCGTCTTGTCTATTTCGTTGACGCTGTTTCCCTGTCCCCTTCAATGCTGTGATTTTCACGTTATCGTTGCCGACCGAATACAAAGCCATGAGCCTCGCCGGTTCAGCGGTCGTATCGGAAGCCTTCAACGGACTCACACTCGGCTGGCGGCTCGGACGCCGTATCGGCTCGCCCGGCTGGCTGTCCGTACTGGCCGGAGCCGGACGAGCGCTGATTGCCGCCGTGATCATGGGCGTGACGGTAATCTTCGTTCACGGCTGGATTTTTCAGGCACTGAATAATCATCTCGCCGGAAAACTGACGCAGTTCATCTCTGTCGGCGGTGCCATCGGCATCGGCATGATCGTTTACCTGCTCGCCTCCGTCCTGCTCTGTCGCCGCGAAGCCGCCTAGGTCTTCAACGCCGTCCTGCGCCGCAAATAAGGCGACCCATTCAGCGGTGTTGCAGCGAGACTTCGGACGGCTGGCGCTTACACTCTTCTTACAAACAGCGGTTGGGAGAAGGCGATATAGGTTTCGGTTTGATTTGGCTGGCCGGGGCTCGGACGGTTCTGTTCGATTTCGACGCGTACATAGATTTCGTTGCCGTCGCAGGTGTAGCTGGCCGTTTTTCCGTGGATGGCCCTAAAGACGGGGCGAGTGATGCCTGCTACGGTTTGCTGCTGGTTTCCGAAGACAAAGCGGATGGTTGATGTGTCCAAATCGGTTTTTACCTGAATGGTGCTGCCATACGTGGTGATCTCCATCATAGGTCCGTTGTCGGATGAACTCGGTGCTAGGGCCGGACTTTTAGGTCCGCGTACGACGGCGTAGAAGTTACCCGATTTGATGTTGTTGAGGATTTCTGTGGTGAAGGCCTGTTTCTGTTCATAAAACAAAGCCATGTTGCGGAACAGGAGGCTTTTGACGGCAGTACTGATTTGATCGAGGCGGTTGCGGGTTGTTTTTTCGAACAGGCTGATGTTTTCGAGTGCCAGACGACAGTCGGAAAAATCCATGGAAGTATTAACGACGAGCCATCCTCGGTTAAAATGCGGGCCGTCTGTTCCCGGCACGATAACGTCGAATGGAGGGAGGGTCGCGTGCACATTGTGGCAGTCGTCGGCCGCAAAACCCCAGACGGGTGTGTTTTTGTGTCGCAGGGTTTCATCCCACCAGCTGACGGTGTTTTTTTTGTTAGTATCGTAGGGCGTAAAGACGCTCCAGATCGGCTGGCTTTTGTCGCTGTTGAAGATTTCAATGCCGGTGTAGCGCTGTGTATTTTTGAGCTCTTCGAGGGTGAATGCGTATGCGGCGGGGGCGTGCCCGGCGGTGGGATGCGCCAGAATGCCAACGGCTTGTTGTGTTTGGGTGATGTAGTCCACTCGTGGTTGGATGTTCTCGCACGGGCGGGTCGGCAAATCGCAAATGCCGTCCAGATTCTGATCGCTGTTTTTGTCCAGCCGGTCGCGGTCAATACCCAGGGCCAGTACGTGATGCCGATCCGATTTTCCATCTTCGCCGCTCGCAATCTGCAGAATGCCTGGCACCAGCTGGTCGGGGCTGCAGGTGTTGTGGTCGGTGAGGAAGATGAAGTGATACCCTTTTTCTTTGTAGCAACGGATGAGATGATCCGCTGTGTTGTTCCCATCAGATAACTTGCTGTGACAATGAGTCTGTCCTTTATTCCAATAACCCAAATTTTTATACGGATTTTCGAGTACTATTTTCATGAGGCTTTCCATTGATAAGAAATCGCTTTTCGGTAGCCCCCGGTCGGCCTCGGTCCGCACGGGCCGAAAACATGCCGAAACGGGTCTGTAGCAGCGATGTCATTGAGGAAAGGATGGCAGAAACCGGTCAGAATGTCAATCCCATCGCCAAACAGCGTCTTTGTGGCTGACGGGGTACTCCCCGGCAGTCACAAAGACGCTGTTTGGGCGTCCTGAAGGCCGGAACCAGACACACCTGCCCCATCGCGAGCGGTTATTCGTTCGCGTAAACCATGACCGGCTCGGTGTCGTAATCGGGAAACGGGTCATCGAAGCAGGGCTCGATGACCCATTCGGCAATCTCGGGCGGCGCCCTTGCCGGCGAGACACGGACGCCTTGCGACCAGAGGCCGAGGTGGCGCAGGATGCGCTCGATCACGTCGCGCTCGTTGATGAGGCCCACGATACGCATCTCTTTCTGGCACTTCGGGCAGAGGAGCGGATCGGCTTCCCATACCTTCTTAATGAGTTCGCGCCACTTTGCCGACGGGATGCGCCGCGGCTTGTGTTCGGAAACGTCAATCACCGCCACGGCCTTACCGGCGGGTTGGACCGCAGCGGCGGCCTGTTTGCCCCGCTGGCCGCGCATGTTGCCACTCCGCTTCGCTCCGTTGCTGCCCTGCGGGCAGCCGGTCTCGCCTGCGGCTCGGCTGTTGGAATACCAGCCATAATACCGGACAAGTTGGAAGCTCTTGTCCGGTATGTGCTGGGTGATGGCGGCGATCAAGTCGCAAGGGGAGAAGACGTCGAAATTGCGCTGGATCTTGGATCGAGATACTCGCCGAAGGTGTGGATGCACATGACGATACCGGGGAGAGCGTCGGGCAGGTCGAGCGCGGCGCGCATGTACACGAGAAGGCTCTCATGGGCGATGTGGCAGAACTCCTTGAGCAACCCACGGTCGAAGCGGAAATACGGACGAAGCATCTTCGGGATGGTGAAGGTGAAATGCCGGTGGGGCACGGGAAACAGGATCGTTTCGGTCAGTAGCGCACCGAAAAGCTGGACCTTTTTCTGGTGGCAGGAGGGGCAGAACCAGCGACCCTTGCAGGAGAACGCCAGCAGGTATTCATGCTGGCAGTGGTCGCAGCGCACGCGGGCGAAGCCATGTTCGAGGTCACCGCAGTCGAGGAACTTGTCTACGACCTCGGGGATGATGGGCCGCAGGTAGCCGTAACGGGGCTGAAAGCGCGCCTCATAGGCGGCAAGAAAGGCGTCAAAATGCCGCGACAGGCACTGCCAGAGCGGTGAGGAATGAGGCTTTCGGGCACGGTAGACTTGATCCGCCATGCCACCCAGTGTATAAAAGGGGGTGTGCCATCTAACGGCATACCCCAAAAGAAAGTTTGAGGAAGATGAAGGCGGGATCGAGACCCCAGTATTACCGCATCCGGCGCATGGTCGAGATGGTGCGCGAGAGCGCCGAGAACGGCTATCTGGCGAATAGCAGCGACTTCGTGAAGGCGTTCGAGGTGTCGCGCCGCACGGTGGCGCGGGATTTGGACTTCCTACGCGACGAGGAGCGCGCTCCT
>JBIJDW010000054.1:0-12060 GCA_044343885.1 Kiritimatiellia bacterium | reverse complement strand
CCTGGGCAAGCGCCCTGACCAATTGCATGGACACCGCCACGGTGAATGTCTACCGTGTCGAGTTGACGCCGAAAGCGACCAACGTCTGCTGGCTGTCGTCGGCCCCGGTGGAGATTGTGCTGACGAATAGTTACACTCCCGGTGGCATCACCTGGTCGGGGACCAACGGATTGAACGTGGTGAGCGCCGACAACGACAAGCTGATCTTCCTCCCAACGAACTCGGTGGCGACGAACTATGCGGTGAAGGCGACGGCGACGGATTTTCCGAACGGCTACGACGTCTGCACGGTGAACGTCTACCGGGTCGAGTTGACGCCGAGAACCACCAATGTATGGTGGCAGACGACGAACCAGGTGGAGATTGTGCTGACGAACAGTTACGCTCTGGGCGGGATCACGTGGTCGGGAACCAACGGGCTAAAGGTTGTCAGTGCGACGGACGCAAAACTGGTCTTCACGCCGACGAACTCGACCGCAACGAACTATGCGGTGAAGGCGACGGCGACGGGTTTTCCGAACTGCTACGACGTCTGCACGGTGAACGTCTACCGTGTCGAGCTGACGCCGGATGCGACCAACGTCTGCTGGCTGTCGTCGAACCCGGTGGAGATTGTACTAACGAATAGTTATGCGCCTGGCGGGATCACGTGGTCGGGAACCAACGGACTGAAGGTTGTCAGTGCGACGGACGCAAAACTGGTTTTCACGCCGACGAACTCGGCCGCAACGAACTATGCGGTGAAGGCGACGGCGACGGGTTTTCCGAACTGCTACGACGTCTGCACGGTGAACGTCTACCGGGTCGAGTTGACGCCGAGAACCACCAATGTATGGTGGCAGACGTCGATCCCGGTGGAGATTGTGCTGACGAACAGTTACGCTCCCGGCGGCATCACGTGGTCGGGGACCAACGGACTGAAGGTTGTCAGTGCGACGGACGCAAAACTGGTCTTCACGCCGACGAACTCGGTGGCAACGAATTACGCGGTGAAGGCCACGGCCACGGCGTTTACGAACTGCTATGACATCTGCGTTGTTTCGGTCATGAAAGTGGAGTTGGATGGACTACGCGTCTACGATCCGAAACTTGAAAATGCGGGCAATTCCGAGATCACGTACAAGATATATGGACCGGCATCTGGCTTTATGCCGCGGCTCGAACTGACCGTAATGGATGGAGCCACTGAGGTCGCTTGCGTCGTTCGGAAGACAGATGCCAGTCCGGTAATCGGGGCCGGAATCACTACGAACTGGGATGGCAAATGGGGAACCACGAAGGCTGGAACAAATACGGCCCATAAAGGTAAACTCGCCGATCCGAAGCAGTACAAGATGGAATTGATGGTGTACGAGTCGGCCGCTGCCACCACGGCCACCTGGACCAATAAGTTTGATCTGTACGTGGTTCGCTTGGGCACGCTGACAATGCGGTTCCTCGACGATCAGGAAGTGACGTACCACAAGCAGACGTCAGCCGACCTTCCGGGGCTGACTGCAATTGATAACTTCCCCTTCACCGATCCTACCGACTTTGACAATGATGTTGTCTGGAAGATGGAACATATTGATTTTCTAAAAACTGCCGGCCCTGTCACCAACACCGAAACTCGTATAGAACAGACCCCGACGGGCGAGTCATATACCGATACGGACAATGTTGCAGGACGGACGGGCACAGAGCAGTACTTCGATGAGGATGGCGATGGAGTCTATACTGTTGGGCTTCGTCAATCCAACTTCCCCCCGCAGACGCCCACGGCCGACAAGAATGTAAGCGGAGGGATTGAGAGTGCTCGGTACAATCGACCTGCTGTTTACGTCAGGAACAGCCCGATCAAGATCGCGTGCAAGTTTGGGACACAAGCCAAGTCGGACGTGACGCTGGCCGACTGTGCTGTTGGCTATCCTGTTGCGGCTCTTCCTATTTGCGTTGTCGGCAAGTTCGGTGGGGCTGACATGGGCCGCGACAACAGCGATCCAGCCACGGATGGTGATGCGATGAGGAACATCAATCCGGTTGGTGGTCCCTACAAATTGAAGAGTACCGCAACACTGACGAATACTGTGGGTTATGGTGTTGAAACCATTGCGTTCACCTTCAAGTACAACAAGACGGGCGAAAGTTACGTGGATGCCAATGGTAACGGGGCCTACGATACAGGTGAGACGGTCTTCAACGATAATGGCAACGGCACCTATGACGAGGAACTGGTGGATATTCCAGGAAAGCAGACGACTACGCACTTGATCTATCGCTTGGCTGCCGGTCCCACAGCACAAGCACTAACGGGGGGAAGACTCTGGCTGAAAATTGTTGATTTCACCTGCAAATGGGCGAACGGACAGACTACCCCTGAACAGGTCTTCGACAAGATATGGAACACGGACAACTTCTGGACTCCGTTTGTTGCAGGACCCAAACCCGACAATGCCAATGGTTTCCACGGAGTGGGCGATCCGGCGGAAACGACACGCGCAGACATGTGGGGCAACAATCAAAAATGCTACTCATACCAACATAATATGGGTAACAATAATGGATTCGACGTTGATTGGTTACTCGACTTCAACCAAGGGCGCTGCGGTGCGTGGGCTCCTTTCTTGCTCGCCTTTATGGGTACACATGGGCTTGATGCATCCGAGCAAAATATGCCCCTGATGAAGTGGCGGTTCGTCAGTAACACAGGGGCGGTTTCCTTTGAGAAGAATGCTATTGCTGTTGCTCATATCCCCGCTAACCAGAGGCCAGGCGGGACACCGGCTCAGGACGGAGATACGTGGTACAAGCCACTCGCTATCTGGGTGAACACCAGTGGCCAAGGCAATCCATTCTACACCAACAGTCCGAATCTAGTTTCGTGCTGGTTTGAACGATGGGGGGATGAAGTCACCGACCATGTTTTCGTAAAATACAATGGTCGTTACTACGATGGAAGTTACGAACACACTGCCGGCGCAAGTTATGCGACTATCAACGCGAAAGCGGACGCAGGCATATCGGACTACTACTATGAATCAAAGTTGGTCTATGAGGCGTCGTCTGGCGGTTTTGTGGATAAAACGGCCACAATGGCAAATGACCAAATATGGATGGGACCAGGCGGGTTTACAGGGGCATTTCCTCTACTCAAGGTGCCCAACGATCTAGCCAAAGATGAAATGGAGGAACCATGATGAGGACATTGCCGTTTGGGTTTGTAATTGCTAGCGTTTTCGTATGTTCTTCCACATTGACATTCGCACAGGGTGTTGTAACGAACACTGGAGCCTATCCCTTTAACTTATTTGATCGTGACGGCAAGTGCTTTGTCATTACAACAGAACCCCGCTCGCTCTCTGCGATGAAGCAATTTGTTGGTGTCGATACCAATAAGCCTATTGAACTAAGACTTCCTAAATTGGAAGGAGTTCCGGCCACCTACATCGACAATTTGGAAAAGAACCCACAATTTGCTCCCAGATTAAAGAAGTTTCCGGCATTGACAAAGAGGCAACGAGAGATGGATGGACCCCCGTCAAATCGCAGTGGGCGTTTGTTCTCAGACGTAAGGCCGATTTATCAAATGTATGACCAATTCATTGGGGGTGGTATAAGTCTCTCTGCGGAACTTTATGAAGTCGATATGAATGGTAACAAAATCAGAAGCCCATTGGGGGCATTGACGGTCGCTCCCTATGGCCGCCCGCCGATGGGGAAATTGACGCCCTATAAACATCCCAAAGCGGACTTGATCAAGCCGATCCTCGTCTATATTGACGGTCAATATTATTCGGTATATGGAGACACCCAAGTGGCGCAGCATGTCCCAGCCGAAGCGTATCCTGATTCTTTGGCCGCGTTGAGATATGCCGGCAATCCGTTGTTTGCCTGCAGTGAAGAACTACCCCCCGCACTTCAGTCTTGCGGAGTGGGTTCGAATGGAGTGATTTGGCTGGTTGATGAAGAGGGCCACATCGCATTCTTCAGCACAAAGACTAAGGAATTCATACAGGAAGTCTCAACGGTTGACGGCGTGATTCGCATTCTCATTCCCCGTGAAAACCTATCAGCTTCTCTCTTTGCATTCAGCGATGCAAAGAAGGTATTGCAGGAATATCATGTCGAGATTGGCGCGAAGCCAAGCATCGCTACTACAACCAACTCCCGCTCACTTCCCGCAGAGGCTCTACAGGTGTGTTATTGTGACAGAGAGAAGATCGTCTTTGTCACGGCAGCCGCCGTAATTGTTCAGGGCGCAGGGAAGGAAGGGACACGGGCAACCCACGTCGAAATGACGGATAATGAACAGATCATTGAAGGAGTCTATCTCCCTCAACTGAACAAGGTTTGCTTGCTGCTGGCAAAGAAGCCAAAGAGTGAAGACTATCCGAATGAGATTGGGCGCAGTTGGCAGACCATGAGGACAATTCAGTTGTCGCTTTAAGTCAGTCAATTGTGGGTTAGATCAATTAAGTGGTAAAGGGGACAGAGAGATTTCCCAAGGGACGGGTCTTGCTTCCCCCATCCCAATCATGCCAATCCTGTAATCCTGTCTGAAATTGCGTGGCTGACGGACATGCCTGTTTGACAGGATTACAAGATTCACATGATTGGAGAGAGGAGAAGCCAGCGCGAAAGACACCCTGAGAAAGACAACAAAACGGGAAACAGTGACGCGCTCGAATCGTCTGCCGGTCATCGGCTGGCGACTACCGGGACGTCGGCTCCGGTGCTGGCCCCGCGTGGCGCTTGACGGGAACGACTTCATGGTCGCCTACGCGCCGAGGACCACCCGGACATCGACCCTCTGTCCGGGGGGAAGCACCGGAATGAGCGTGCCGGCCATCCGTTTTCCGTTGACACTGTTTCCCTGACGCTGTTTCCCTGTCCCCTGCATGTTCTCACGCATTCCTTCACGCATTTTCACCATACGAGTTTAAATTACCCATAAAAAAAACCAACACTCAAACTTAATTACCCATAGGTTAATCCATTTTTAAGGTCTACTTGATCGAAAAGCTCGACCACGCGAATGCGGATTTTTTCGCGCGTGTGGAATGAGAAAGAGTACTACGCGCCGAGGACCACGCGAACATCGACCTTTTGTCCGGGGGGAAGCACCGGAATGAGCGTGCCGGCCATCCGTTTTCCGTTGACATGAAGTTCCTTCACGCCCCGTGACACGCCGGAAGGGTCTTCGATGGTGATCGTGAAGACGCTGCCGCGATAAGGGCGCGTGACGGTCAGCTTCCGCCACTCGGACGGCAGACTGGGCTCGATGCGCAACCCGTCGAACTCGGGCGTGATGCCGGCAAACCCCTCAAACAGCGTCCGGTACATCCAGCACACGGTGCCGGTATTCCACGCGACGCCCGTCCGGCCGGGCTCGCCCGATTCCGGGGTGTTCGTGAACGAGGAGAATGCATACGGCTCGGCGATGCACTCCGGCCATTTCTGGCTGAGGTAGGGGGGCAGCATGCGGCGGTACAGGTCGAGGGCGCGATCCGGGCGGCCGATCTTGCATTCCGCCAGAATGGCCCAGGTCATCGCATGGTTCCAGACGCCGCCATTGTGGTGTTGGTGCGGCGCCATGCGGCTGATCACGCCGATCCGGTCTTGAATCTGGGTGTAAGCTGGCGCCAGCAGGGGGATGCCCAGGGGCGTATCCATGAGCTCCTCCACCGCCTCCAGACTCGCGCGGGCGCGGTCGGCCGGCGCAATGCCCGCCAGAATCGCCCAAGTCTGCGGATTCATGTAGATCCGGCCTTCCTGCTCCGTGTGGCCGCCGATCACGCCGCCGTCATCGTCAAACGCCCGCAGATACCAGCGGCCGTCCCAGGCGTGTTCGTTGATCGTCGTCCGCAATTCCAACGCCTGAGCCGCAAAGCGCGCGGCATCGGCGGGCCGTCCCGTGCGCGCGGCGATTGCGTGCATCTCCATCAGGTTGATGTGATAGAAGATGCCGAGCCAGACGCTCACGCCGGTCTTGTTGGATCCCATCAGGCAGTCATTCCAGTCACCGCACTTGAGCAGGGGGAGGCCGAACCGTCCGCTCTCGCGCCGGATGTAGTCCAGAGCCTTCACGCAATGCTCGTACACGGTGCCTTCGCCGCCGTCGAAGTAGCGATATTTCTCCTCGAGCATCGCGAAGTCGCCGGTCTCGCGGATGTAGCTGCCGGCGGCCCAGGGCAGCCAGAGCGGCACGTCGGAGTTGATCGACTTGTGAAACGGCGACTGCAACTGGTCAATGTCGTGATTGGTGCTGCCGTCCTGATACTGGGTCTCGTACAGGCGCTGCACCCGAGCCTTGGCGCGGGCGGGGTCGAACGCGGAGAACGCCGCCATGTCCTGGGCCGTGTCACGCACGCCGAACCGGTGGTAGTACCGCGTGTACATGCCATAGCGGTTCCAACCGTTGGCGAACGTGGTGATGTCGGGGTCGGGCAGGTCGATGCGCATCCGATCGAGGTAGTCCGCCCACGACTGTTTGACGCCGGCGAGCGCAGCATCGGCTAGGGCCGGCGTGGCGAACCGGGCGCGGATGCGGGCCGCGTCACGGGCGTCCGTGGCCATGCCGACCACGACGACCAGATCCGCGGCCTCGCCCGGCGCCACGGTCACGTCGAGCTGCAGAACCCCGCAACTCTCCGCGCCCCGCTTGGTGGAATTGCGGCAGGCGCCCGCCTGCACAGCCTCGGCGCGCAGCACGGACCTCCCTTCGCCGACAAACGCCTGGTAGACGCAATCGAACCCGGTCGGGGTCGGGCTGGAGGCCATGAAGCCAATCCGATCCCAGCTCCGGTTATACTCGGCCATGGTCGAACGGAAGTTCAGGAAAGGCCAGTGATTGCACACGCCGAGGATCATGTGATCGTCGAAAGACACCCTGTCAAAATTCGCGTCGTAGCCCCGCGAGCCAAAGCTCCAGAGCGTGACGGGGAACACGCGCAACCGGCGCGTCTGCGTGCCGGTATTCTCCAGACGGATGCGCCACACTTCGGCCGCCTCGTCCACGGGGGTGAAATAGGTCACGCTGCCGGTGATCGCGCCGGTTGTGGAGGTGATCCGCGTGTAACCAAACCCGTGCGTACACATCCAATCGGCGGGCTGCTGCGCGGAGTCCGTACCATTGACGGTCCAGACGGCGCCGCTCTCCTGATCGCGCACCAGAATCAGCCGCGGATTACTCTCAGCCAAAAAGCTGTCGTTGTAGGCGCAGCGGCCAAAGGCGGGGCCGCTTCCGGTGTGCGAGAAGACGGACTTCAGCTTGTCCGTCGATATGAAATTCCGCCACGGCGTCTTGAGATCGCGCCGGGTGAAAGAGAATTCCCGTCCATCGTCCGAATACCGCCAGAAATCGCCGCGCAACGCCATAACCTGATCCTCCCTATTTATCTCGTGATGTATCCGTATCATTTCACATGGAGCCGGTGCGAAAGCACCGCCAAACTCGCCGCCAAATCCTCGCGCTTGATGATCACCTCGGCGGGAACGACCAGTTGCACGGTCGTAAAATTCCAAATGCCCCGTATCCCGCCGGCGATCATCGCATCCGCGACCGACTGAGCCACGGCCTGAGGAACCGTCAGAATCCCGATGCGGACGTTGAGCCGCCGGACGATTTCGGTCAGTTTGTCTGTCGCGTAGACCGGCACGCCCGACACCCGCCGCCCCACCCGCCGGGCGTCCGGGTCAAACGCCGCGACGATCTGCAGTCCGTGATCGCGAAATCCGGTGTGCCCGAGCAACGCGGACCCCAGTTTGCCGACGCCCGCCAAGACCGTCGCCGTGTCGTCGCCCCAGCCGACGTACCGCTCGATTCCCTTGATCAGCGGATCGATCGGGAACCCCAGCCGGGGCGTGCCTCGGACGCCCGATCCAGCCAGGTCTTTGCGCACGACGATGGGGTCGACCCCCAGTATTCGAGCCAGCGCCGCACTTGATGCGAAGACCTCGCCGCGATCACGCATCTCCCGCAACAGGCGCAAATAAAGCGGCAGGCGCTTGACCATCCGATCGCCGATCTCACTCTTTCTCGTACCGCCCATACACGCGTTCCCCAATCATTGGCGGGGCTCTGCGTTTCGCATCCCAGCCCCGCACGTTTGCACCCCAGCCCCGTCAAGGATGCGACCACTTTACCACACATCTGGACTTCTCGCATCCACATTTTATATGTGACAACCCGGCCGGTTACGTGCTAATATTCGTCGAAAGGCCCGTTCATGCTACGCAGGATGGGTCTAGGTGGCATTGGTGACCGGATGGACTTTCCGGCACACGACTCAGAAATGGGATAGGTATGGCAAAAGAATTGGCGTTCGTGCTGATCAACCCCTATTCAATCCGCAAATCGCGGACGGGGGGAATCATTGCGCGTTATCTTGTTCAGACGGATCTGAAGCTCGTCGGCGCGCGGATGTTCGGCGCCTCGCGGGAGCTGGCGGGCACGCTGGCCGACTATCTGGAAACCTATGACCCCGATGATCCGGATAAGTGCAAACTGCTCGCCGCATACGTCCGGAGCAATTACACGCCTGATCCCGTCCTCGGCCGCTCCCACCGCAGCATGATGATGCTGTTCGAAGGCGAGAATGCGGTCAGCAAGATTTATGAGATCACCGGGAGTTTGCGACAGACGTGGGGAACCGGTCAATCGGTCCGCGACACCTTTGGCGATTTCGTCCGCGACGAGCAGACCGGTAAAGTTCTTTATTTCGAGCCGAGCGTCCTTGTCGGCCCCACGGTAAAGGTCGCGGGCGATGTGCTGAAGATCTGGTGCCGCCAGTTTGATTCCGAGGCCGGCATCGTTCGCGGTGCCAGTGACGTGCCAGAAGGGGCGGACGTGCAGCGCACGCTGGTGCTGATCAAGCCGGAAAACTTCCGACAGCCGTCGCTGCGCGCGGGCAACATCATGAGCCTCCTCTCCCGCTCGGGACTGCGCATCGTGGCCGTGAAGAAATTCGCCATGAGCGTGGCCCAGGCCGAGAAGTTCTACGAACCGGTGCGGGCGAATCTGCGCCGCATCTTCCCTCTGATCGGCAAGGCGCGCGCCGCCCAGGCGCTCTCCACCGCATTCGGTCTTTCGGTCGATCCGGATCGGCTGACCTCGCTCTGCGAACTGATCGCCCCCGATTTCGCCGATTTCGAGTTTGAAAACATCGTCGAATTCATGACTGGTCGTAAACCCTCCTCCTGTTCCGATTCGATCAAACAGTTGAAGGGAACCGAGGAGTGTCTGGCCATTGTTTACGAAGGCGTGAACGCCGTCAACAAGGTCCGTGACATCCTCGGTTCGACCGATCCGAGCAAGGCCAGCTGTGGCACGGTCCGCCGTGAATTCGGCACCAACATCATGGTCAACGCCGCCCACGCCTCCGATTCCGCAGAAAACGCCGTTCGTGAGATGGCCATCATCGACATTGAACGGGATACTCAATTTGAAGAATTCATTAAGACCTATTACCCATGAAATCACTTAATTCAAGCATCCTCGCCATCCAGCCCTCCGCCACCCTCGCCATCGCTTCGCTGGCCAAGCAATTGGCCGCCCAGGGGCGCCCCGTCTGCGACTTCGCGGCCGGCGAGCCAGACTTCGACACGCCCGCGTTCATCAAGGACGCTGCCATCGCCGCGCTGCGCGAGGGGAAGACCAAGTATACGCCGGTGGCCGGCGTGCCCAAGCTCTGCGAGGTGATCGCCGCCAAGTTAAAGCGCGACAACGGCTTGGACTACAAACCCTCGCAAATCGTCGTGAGCTGCGGGGCCAAGCATTCACTGGCGCTGGTCTTCCAGACGCTGCTGAATCCGGGTGACGAGGTGATCATCCCCGCGCCCTACTGGCTGAGCTATCCCGAAATGGTCCGCATCGCGGGCGGCGTGCCGGTCTTTGTCACGGCCACGCCGGCGGCGGATTTCAAGATCACCCCGGCCGACATCGAGCAGGCCGCGACGGCGCGCACCGTCGCCCTCGTGATCAACAGCCCGTGCAACCCCACCGGAACCATGTACACCCCGGCCGAATTGCGCGCCCTCGGCGAGACCGCGCTCCGCCTCGGCCTGACCCTCGTTTCCGACGAGATCTACGAGAAGATGGTCTACGACGGCAATGAACAGGCGAGCCTGGCGGCCTTCTCCCCCGCGCTGTACGCCAACACCATCACAGTCAACGGCATGAGCAAGGCCTACTCCATGACCGGCTGGCGTCTGGGCTACACCGCCGCGCCCGAGCCTTTCATCAAGGCCATGAACGCGCTGCAGAGCCACACGGCTTCGGCGCCCAACACCTTCGCCCAGTGGGGTGGCGTCGCGGCCATCGATCGCGGCGACGACTCGATCCGCGAGATGGTGGCCGCCTTTGACGCTCGCCGTCGGCGCATTTTTGCCCTGATGTCCGCCATCCCCGGCGTCGTCTGCCCCCGGCCGACCGGCGCCTTCTACGTCTTTCCCGACATCTCAGCGCTCGGGCTCGATTCCGTCACTTTCGCCCGCCGACTCCTCGAAGAGCACAACGTCGCCGTGGTGCCTGGCGTCGCCTTCGGGGCCGATTCGTGTGTGCGGCTCAGCTACGCCTGCACCATGGAGACGATCGAAACAGGGCTGGCCCGTTTCCGGGCTTTCTGCGCAAGCCTCGCGTAAACGAAGCAACACCGGGCGAGTGGTGGAATTGGCAGACACGCAAGACTTAGGATCTTGTGGCGAAAGCCGTGCGGGTTCAAGTCCCGCCCCGCCCACCAGTTGAGGTGCCTGCACAACCTTGGTTTTGTGCAAGCGGAGGGTTCAGGGATCAGGGATTATCAAGCGCCGCTCCAGATCTGACGCAGGTGTGCCAGCGCCGCGGCGAGGGGCGCCGCGGGCGTTCCTGGAAGCGGCTCGAAGACGCGGATCACCGCGGCGGCTCCATAAAACGCGAAGCGCGTGAAATCCATAACGCCCGTGCCCGGCACGTGGTGGTCGTCGGCGAGTCCGCGCACGTCGTGGATGTGAATGCCGCGTGTGATCGGCAGCAGGTTCGCCGCGACGGCCGCGTGATCGGTGCTCCAGCCGAGGTGTTGCCGCACCTGCCCGTGCCCCAGATCGTGCCAATGCGCGAGCGTCGAGGCCGGGTAGTCGGCGACCAGCCGCGCAATTTCAGCCTCGGACGGCACCGCTTCCCAGGAGGGCAGGTTCTCGAGGCAGAGCGCAACCCCGGCTTTTTCGAAACGGGGAACGAGGCGGTCGAGCGACCGCCGCAGCGCCTCGAGGTGTTTGCCCGCCTGACGCTCGCGTGCCCGAAGCGCGCGCGCCGTCTGCTTCTTGAAACGCGGGTCCTCGATTCCGGAATCCGACGCCAGCCTCATGAGACTTTCGGAATCGGGGCCGCGCCGCCACCAGCCCTGCCGAATGCGTCCGGCATGAAGAACAACCGCCCGCGCGCCAGCCTGCTGCGCAAACTCCAGGGTTTTGCCTGCCAGCAAAACGGCCATGACACGGTCGTCCTCATCCAGCGATGCCGCCAGATAGAGCTCAGGATGGCCGCCTGCAACATGCGGCGGCGCGGGACAAAAGGCATGAACGCTGGACACGACAAGGCCGCCCTGCCTCACCCGGCGCAACACGTCCTCGCCTTGTGACTCGGCCAACTGGTAGCCCAGCTCCACCGCATCAAAACCCAGCCTCAGGATCTCGTCCACCATCGCCTCGCCCGATGCGTGCCGCGCGCTATTCCAGTTGGTTGAAAGCGAGAACGTGGGAGATTTGGATTGTGCATTCGACATGCGATCATTCCTCTTCCGTCGTGGGGTCCAACATAAATTCGGCGCTGCGGGCGAGTACGTCGGCTTCCCACGCCAGCCCATAAAAACTATGTCCCGCATGCGGGACGGTGTGCAGGTCGTAACGAATGCCGTGGCGGGAGCAGAACGCGGCATAGGCGGCGGCAGAACCGGGAGCGTCGGGATCGGAGCCGCCGAAGATGAAGCAGATGCGACCGGAATAGCCGCGAAAGCGTTGCAGGATGCGGTCCTCTTCGGCGGCCTCTTCGGCGGACCGGGTCTCGTGCTGAATCAGCGTTTTTTTCACCATGTCGGCGCGAATGCG
>JBIJDW010000327.1:0-3894 GCA_044343885.1 Kiritimatiellia bacterium | reverse complement strand
AACTATCTTCAGCGCGCAAAGAATCAGTTTTATGTCCCGTGAAAGAGGCGGTCTTGGCGGTCTTGGCGGCTTTGCGAGAAAGAACAGGCGTCAGGGTCCAAGGACGATCAAGCCGGGAACATGTCTAAAATGGGAATCGTAGGTCACGAGACGGGATCCCGTTTCCAATGCGGCCGCAGCGATCCAGATGTCGTTGGTGGAAATCGGCGTGCCCTGGCGTGTCAGTTGACTGATGAGGATGCCGTATCGTTCGGCGATGTCGGTTGTCACCGGAATCGTCTCAACTCCGGGGAGGGCGAGGAATTCGCCGAGTTGCCTCCGGTTCGTCTCCCGACGCGACCCGAGTTCGAATCCCGCGTGCAACTCGCCGAGAACGGTGGCGGACAAGAGCACTTCCTCGCAGGACTCCAGCAGTTGAGTCAGCGGCACATGCCCGCCCATCAGCCGGCTGTAGGCGTTGGTATCCAGGCACACCCTCATTTCGGCCACACTTCCGGGTCGATCTGGTCGAATACCCGTGTGTTCCGCTCGAATGTCCGGCACTCCTCAGTGTTCCATTGGCCGGCAAAACGTGACAAATCGCGTCTCTTGAACTCCCGGGGCCGGATTTCCAGCGCCACTTCGAGCAACTCGATGGCGGCTCGGTTCATACTGCGACCGGACTTCTTCGCCCTCATCCTAAGACTTTTCCCCACCTCGTCCGGAATGTGCCGCAACGTCATTTGCGCGATCATAAAACACCCTCTTCTTTTGCCTCTACGAATGACATCAGAACGATAGCTGATATGCAGGCAGAAAGTCAACGTCGAAATAAAAACGTGTTGGGCGTTGGTTGTTGGGCGTTTCTCACCCATTCATCTTCGGTGATTTATGAGGCGATTGGGTCATCGGGGTCGGTATCGGAATCGGGGTCGATTTTCCGCCGTCCGTGTATCCACGGGTGAGGCGGACGAAACATTCGCTGGCTCTTTTGCGGTTTTTGCGATAGGACGACTTTACTCATCTTTTGAGTATTTTTACTCATCCACTGCGTATTCTTGACAAGCCCGGTCTGAAAATGCGACACTTTGCGACATGCAACAGGAAGTCAGGAAGCTGTTTCAACGAGGCATTGTCAACGATCTTGAAGCGGCCATGCGCCATCCGCGCCAATAGTCGAAAATGCGGTGGGCGCGCATCTCCTCAACTATCCGCCCGACTACACGCACCCATGACACTGCTCTTCCTTCGTCTCTCCAGCAGCCGTGACACGGCCGCATCCGCCACGCACCGCGTGCTGGCGGATCTGGCTCTTGCCGCTCATGCCGACACCGAGATTGACTTCGCCTTTCTGCCGCCGCTGCGCGACTCGCGCGTGCTCGGCACGTTTACCGGACGCGAATGGTCGTCGTTTGATCTGATCCTCGTCACCAATTCCTGTGTGCAAGAGGCCATCAATCTCCCCTGGCTGCTCCACGCGAACGGTTTGTCTCCCTGGGCGTCGGATCGTCCGGAATCGTTTCCGCCCGTCATGCTCGGAGGCTCGAACGCGTTGGCCTCTCAGTGTCTGGTTCGCGCCGACGGCACGGCGGTCCCCGACGCGATGTTTTTTGGCGAAGCCGAGGACGTCCTGCCTGTTTTTCTGCGCCGCTGGCGGGAGGCTTCCGGTTCCAAGCGCGAACGCCTCGCCCGTGCCGCTCACGCGCTGGATGGCTTCTGGGTCACGGGCGCCGTGCCCGCCACGCCCATCCGGCAGGCCGTGGCGCGCGGAAAGCCGCCCCTCGCCTCGCCCCAGCCCCTGCTCGATAATGATAGCGCGGGTACCGCGCGCCTTTCCGTGGGCGCCGGCTGCGCCGCCTTCTGCTCGTTCTGTTTCGAGGGCTATGAACGCAAACCCTATCGTTCGTGGCCGCTCGCCGATGTTCTGGCGCAGGCCCGCAGTCTCAAAGCCGCCTGCGGCGCGCGCGCCATCGAGCTTGACGCCTTCAATCTCAACACCTATGCGGAGCTGGGTCCGCTGGTGGAGCGCTGCGCGCGGCTCTTCCACACGGTTTCGTTCAAGAGCCAGCGGGCTGACGGCATTGCCGCCTGCCCCGGGATTGTGGACCTCGAACGCGCGGCTGGCAAAGGATCCTACACGCTCGGCATCGAGGGCATCAGCGCCCGGATGCGGGCGTTTCTCTGCAAGTCCCTCACCGATGACGCCATCACCGCCGCCATCCAGGCCCTGCTTCAGCGAGGGGCGCGCGAGATCAAGCTGTTCTACATCCTCACCGCGCACGAGACGCCGGCGGATCTGGCCGCCTTCGGCGACTTCTGTTCGCGTCTGAGCGGCTGGATCCAAACGCCGCCCGCCTGCACACGGGTCGTGCTGAGTTTCGGCCGGCTGGTGCGCATGCCCAACACGCCGCTCGCCCGTGATCGCCTCTTCCTCAACGAGGCGGACTGGCGTTTCTGCGTGGACGGCGTCGCGGCGGTCTGCCGGCGCACGCAGCTTGAATCCCGTTTCGCGTTCGCGTGGCCCGACTACCTCGCCACGCAACTTCTGGCCGCCTGCACCCACGATCACGCCGATCGTGTCGTTCGCCTCGCGTGCGACGGTCTCACCCATCACGGCCCCTGGCGTGACGCCGAAGCGCATCGCCTGGCCGACGCCCTCGCGCTCCCCCCGCCACACGCCCCCGTTCCTTCTGTTCCTTCAGCCCGCTGTTTTCCATTCATTCAACGCGCGGTCTCCGATGCTTTTCTGGAGTTGCGATGGGATGCGGCCCGCCGTTTCCTGGACGCCGGGTATTGCCTCGGCACGGCCTGCTCCGCATGCGGGGCCTGTGCCGACGCCTCCGAACGTCAGTCCATCATTAGCCACTCCCGCACGCTGACGATCCCGCCCGCGCTCATCGCGGCCGTGGCAGGGATCGAGGCGGACAAACGCCGCCTCGCGCCCTTCTACCGTCGCGCCTGCCTGCCCGCCGACTTCGCGGGACGCTCGCCCGGCTGGGTATCCGCGCGGCTCCTGCAGATTCTGCTCACGCGGCACCCCGATCTCATCGACAGTCTGCTGGCCGTTGACGAAGCGGTGTTCTCGATCGGCGATGCGGCCGACGAGCGGGGGATTCCATGCGGCGAGACCCTCGTCCGTTTTCGCGCCTGGGATGCCTCATCCGTGATCGCCGCACTGGCGCAGGAGACCGCCCTCTTTCCTCCCGCTCCTGTGCCGCCCGCATTCACGCCCGGCCGCTTTGTTCGCGCCACTTGGCGGATCGCGAGTTCCGCGGCGCCGCGCGACACGGCGCAGACCGCCTCCGAATGGCTCCACGCGCTCCGGCTGCCGCACTCCCTGCAGCGCGACGGCGATGTCTGGCGCGCCACGCTCGCCCCGGCTGCCGTCAAGAAGAAGTGGGTGTTCGCCCTCACGGTCACTGCGGGAACGCCGTCCGGGACCGGGTGTCAGGCGCAGTCGGCTGAACGATCAGACGCCGAGGGCGGCTCGGCCCTGGCCTGCGGATCAACCCTCACGATCACCTTCTCGCCCCAGGCACCGCTGCGCACGCTTCTCTCCCGCCTGCCTCCGGCCTCCGGCCATCCGCAAGCCATCTGTCTGGAGTTGGACGTCTGAACAGAAAATGAGAAGGGTTCAGGTTTCAGGAAAGGCGCAGGATTCTGGAGCGGTGGATGGAAGCCTCGTTCCTTGCCGATCAGCAGCGTGTGTGGGTGTGTGGGTGTTGGGCGTTGGGCGTTGGGCATTGGGTGTTGGATGTTCATTCCCGTTTTCAGTTTTCTCCTTTTCTGCTTTCTCTGTCTGCGGTAATCCAAGGGACGGACCTTCCGTTCCTCTGCTAGAATCCACCTCTCTTTACCCATTCCGCGCATCCGTGCGTTGAAAGAACCAATACTGTGGCAATAAGTAGTAAAAGC
>JBIJDW010000326.1:0-3919 GCA_044343885.1 Kiritimatiellia bacterium | reverse complement strand
CCGAGAGGACCAAGAGGAGAAACCTAATGAATACCATAAAACCTAATGAACGCATCATCCGAGGCCTGCTCTACAAGGAGTGGCTGGCGCACCGCAATTGGATCGTAGGACCCTGGGCCTTATGGCTGGCATGCGGACTGGTACTGCCGGTCTTTCATCACCCCGCGTGGATATTCGGGCTGGGGATGCTCTATGTCTTATTCGCCGCCCCCACTATCGGCGGCATGGACGCGGCCGAGGGCTCCGAGGAGTTCGCCTTCTCGCTGCCAGCCACGCGCACGCAAATCTACCTGACGCGCCTGGCGCTATTCGGCGGCAACCTTATCGCGCTTCTGGCTGTTGGTCTGCTGACGATCGCGTTCAACGTGCCGCAGCATCTCTGGAGACTGGTCGTGGAAAGCGGGCTTACAGAACCTTTCCGGGTCGTGCCGGGCCTGTGGTATGCCATCGCCTTCTGTGCGCCGCTCGCCGTTGGCGCCTGGGCGTTTGTACTCGCCGCGTTGGCCAGATCTCGGGGCGAGGTCACAAACGCCGGGACTCAGGGCGTCTTGTTTGCAGGAATCATCGGTAGTGCCGGAATGACGGCTGAGTACTTCTGCTGGCAACGCACGAATGGGCTGATCGTATGCCCGGCGCTCGTGATGCTGACGGTCGCCATCCTGGGGTTGGGCCTGTACCTGTTCACGCGCAAAGAAGGCGTCAGCCGACCTGCGGGAGTCGGCGGGGGAAAACGTCGCGTATGGATAATAGTGGCGCTTCTGGCGGAAGCATTGGTGCTGACGTTTCTGCTCCTGTTCTTAAATGTCGGCTTCGAAAGGAAAAGTGGCGCTTCCGGAGTAGCACCGCATGTTGTTGATGGCGTCATCTATGGTATTCCCAAACAGTCGGAATACCTGGATATGGATGTGATCGTGACCGACTCGTCGGGCGCGAAGACGAATAATGTCACCACGCTCTGTTACCCGGCATTCACTGACATCTTCTATGCTGGCACAAACCGCATCTCGCTTGGCGGCTCATGCCGGCCAATGGTTTCGGGAGAGTATATGCTAGATATGGAAGTATCTATCCAGGGAGGCACCACACCGGTTGCCCAATGGAAGATGAAACCCGTACGCCTCCAGAAGACATACGCACTCACACGGACTGAAATCGGGGAAATGAGTTTTTCACTGAGGAGAACAGTGGACAACTCCATGCCAACCCTAGACACAAGGAAGCAACACGATAATAAAGGGGAATGATTATGGCAATGATCGGATTAAGAAGTTATGACATTCTATTCGTGATTCTGCCAGTACTGGCTGTCCTATGGCTCGTATTTCGCAGGAGGACGGGGCGGATTTCACGCAGCCGCGCACCGCGCCCGTGGCATCCGGCTGTGCGGATCGTTTGCGGGGTGCTTGGCATTGGCCTGCTCATCGCCTTGGGCGTGGGCACCTGGCGCGAGGTGAGGGGCGTCTACGGCGAGTCCCTGCAGACACCACAGCCCGCCCTGCACCTGCCGACCAAGCCGCCACCGGCGTTGCCCACACCAACGCAGGCTCTGGCTCCAGGGGGTGCAAGGATAGCACCCTTGAGCGAGGCTCGCGTTCTATTCCACATGGTTCTTCTCCAACGAGCCTATCCGATCCACGCGGAGGAGTTGGATGTTCGTTTTCCGGAAGATGCCGGAAAGAAGTTGGAGCGAAGCTTCGAACATGGCGGAGTTCACTATCGCGTGACCCTGACGCTGAAGGGGCTCGTTGCGCCGCGCGGCTTCAATGACTCGCCGGCGCATTTGTTTGCAGACGGGGACATCAACCTTGAGGCGCATGTTGGGGGCAGTTCTTGGGGCAGCGGACCGGGCGGACTAATTGACCTTTCCTCGAAATATGAGCTGGAGCGCGGCGTGGTAAATCCTTGGAAGCAGCAGTGGTCTCTGGTCCACTCAGCCGTCAGCGCCCCCGTCCTTGTTCTTCAGGCTTGCCGGGTTGATCGCGACGATCCGCTCAAGCCGGCCACGTTGGTCGAAGTTGCCGGTAGCAATGAAAGCGCGGATCCCAATGTGCCATCCGGTTCCCGTCTTACGGCCCCGGAAATGCCTCCCGCCTATTGCCTGATGGAGGCGCTCGGTGTCTCGTCTATCATCCTGATCCTCGCGGCGGCGCTTCTGGCCCAGGTCTTTGTCCGACGCGGGCTGGCCTTTGCCGGGATGTTGGCGCTTTGCATAGGCTACGCGGCGGTGCTGGACCGGCTGGCCGTGGGTTTCCATTCGGGCAAACTTGCGGACAAACAGCAGCCGATGGAAGACCGCGTAATGGCCGCAGAGGCGTTGAGCGGGACGTATTTCTACAAGGACACCGCACGCCGCGCCGCAGAGTGGCCAGTGTCCGTCAAGCCATAGGAAAACAGGAGAGGCTCTTGCAAAACCCTGTAGCGGCGGTCTCCGACCGCCGAAATTGCCGGCAAAGAGAGAGTCGGCGGTCGGAGACCGCCGCTACAGAACCGGGTTTTGCAAGCGCCTCAGGAATGAAAAAAAAGCCAACATGGAGCGGCACATGGAGCGGCTGAATGTCGGCTCTTCCGGGTTTGTGGGGGAGGGGGGTATTGTATGGGTCCGAATGTGATCGGGATGGGTTGAGAAGCCGGGTATCGGGTATAGCGCGGGCATGAAAGCCCCTTTTGTGTCGAGATAGGACTGGCCGAGAGCCGTTTCGACAAAGTCTTGCGACGAAGCGTAGACGACAACGCGTGGGACAAAGAAAGCGACGAAGTGTGGCGTGGCATGGATAGGAGCAGCAGGTATGGCAGAGCACTTTGGCCACGAGAGACAGAAAGTCTACCAGAAAGGCATGCCGTTCGCGTCCATGCGCAAGACGCTGCTGGACGACCTGCCCCGGCGGGTTGCGGCATGCTCTGGCAACTCTCAAAGGCGGTCAGGGATGACATCTAGCTCCCACACTTCGTCCCGCACGTCGTCGCACACTTTGTCGTCTACGCTTCGTCGCACACTTTGTCGGCTCTTCCAGTTCGGCGGCTTGAGCATGGCCCCGCGGCCCCCTCAATGACCCCCCAAAAAGAACACAAACTCGGAAGCGCCTGAATGTCCGCCCCCCGGCCGTAGCCGGTGGCACCGCGTGGCGGCTTGGGTCGCTCTGCAGGAGTCCGGACCCGTGGAAAGAGAAGGGTTCACACGAAGTCACTTAGGCAGAATGCCGATGGAAGGGGACGGGCGATTGGGGGTTGGAAGCGAAGATTTCTCGCCAAGACGCAAAGCGCGCAAAGAATCGGTTTTGTATCCCGTGAAAGGGGCGATCTTAGCGGTGTTGAGAGAATAATGGCCACTGAACACACCGAAGCTATTCGCTTCTTCATCGAGACGTCGGAAGCTTTGGCGCGGGTGATCGACGATAAGACCCCCTGCGCGTTTTCCGCCATACCCGCCACGCGCGAAACAGCACAAGGCTGCCGACACCGAAATAAAAGGCCAGACCGATCCATACCAGCAGTGGCAGGTGTCCGCCTTTCGTAACAGCAACACCCGACGCTGGATTTTGCGTCAGGTGAAACAGCAATGCGGTTTCGCCCAGGTACGGCGCGTGGCGGCCGCCGACCGACGACAAGATTCGACACCCCAGCAACCGGCCGTTGGGTAGCGGCCAGGATGCCGTGATGACTTGCGCCGCCAGCGTGTAGGCATGATCAAAACGGCCGTTCAGGCGCGTGGCCGCCAGCCCGAAGGCGTTGGCCGCCGGGCTGAACCCGCAGATGATCGGACCAGCATCAATCTCGAAGAAAGTCTCCGGCTTCCCCGCATCG
The DNA here is from genome assembly GCA_044343885.1 of Kiritimatiellia bacterium. Lineage (GTDB taxonomy): Bacteria > Verrucomicrobiota > Kiritimatiellia > RFP12 > JAAYNR01 > VGWG01. Next base: position 118 of record JBIJDW010000326.1, on the reverse strand, counting down.
CGCGGATATTCGCGAAAACCGGCGGCCCATCCCTGGTCCTGCCAGAAATGCTTCTCATAGGCCGCATACCAGTCGCGCGCCAGATCGGGCCAGAGTTCCGGCGCGAAGATCAGCGTGT